>JAIRJR010000183.1 GCA_031260575.1 Tannerella sp. | reverse complement strand
GAATCTCATATTCTGTGATTTGTCGCTGGTCTTCTTCTGCGTCGCGGCGAGACAGAATACCACCGAATATCTTGGGATGCAATGTTTTCACCCGGCCTCCAAGGATGGAAGGGTAGCCTGATAAATCTTCCACAGTCCGGCAAGGAATGCTTAATGACTCAATAAAGGAGTGTGTGCCTCCTGTCGAAACAAAACTAACACCTTCGCGGTGAAGTTTTCTTATTATTTCTTCAAGGCCATCTTTGTGATATACAGAGATTAGCGCCCGTTTAATGGGTTTAGTTAACTTCATTTAGCCTGCTAATTGTTGAGTATAATTTACTTTTTCAGCACAAAAGTACTGATTTATTTTGACTTGAGAAACACAATGCGTAAGAAATTATTAATTATTTCCGGTTTACCAACCTCAACGCCATGCCGTCCGAATGGGAGATTCGTGTATAACCATCTTCTCCGGAGTAAATAATGTAATAATCTATTTCGGAAATTTGTCCGGCCAACCGGCAGGCATCTTCCGATCCCATCACCATAAATGCGGTTGCATAAGCGTCGGCAGTCATGCAATCGTGAGCGATAACGGTTGCGCTCAGGATATCTTGTTCTGCCGGATAGCCCGTCACCGGGTCAATGGTATGGGTAATCTTTTTGCCGTCTTTGATGTAATAGTTTCGGTAATTGCCCGAAGTCGCCATCCCGCTTTTATTGCAAATCTCTACGGTTTCTTTAAATGTATTTTGCAAAAGATAAAGATCGTCATCCGGCATGTTGATGGCTATCTGCCAACAAATACCACGTGCATTTTTCCCTTTGGCAGTGATTTCTCCGCCTATTTCAACTAAATAGTTTTCGACCCCTTCGCGTTCGAGCAATGCAGCAATCACATCACAGGCGTACCCTTTGGCAATAGCCGAAAAGTTGAGAATGACGCGGGGATCATCTTTTACGATACGATTGCCTTCCATCCGCACTTTCCGGTAACCGACAAAGGTTTTCAGGCTGTCAATCATTTCCGGCGAAATACTGTCGATCCGCTCAAACCCAAATCCCCATAAATTGATTAACGGGGCAGCCGTCACATCAAAACGTCCGTTCGACTGATCGGAAACTTCCATCGCCCGGACAAAAACATTCCTAAACAATGTGTCGATTTCCACTTCTTCGTTCCGGTTCACCTTTGCCAGGATGGAATTGGGATTAAATGGATTCAACGACAGGTTGAAAGCTTCAAGTTCGGCATTGATTTTTTCAGTTAATGCAATATTGGATTGATATTTGACTTGATACAGTGTTCGGAAGACAGTCCCTTTATCCGTATGATATCTATGCCAACATGACACAAATAAAAGGCCGCTAAGGATAACAGGCAATATATGTTTCATTTTTTACGATATATTATAGATGTACCTGCAAAAGTAGATGAATTATTCGTTAAATAAAAAACTTTATGTATTTTTGTGCCTACGATTAATCACTAAACATAATGAATATGAAAAGAGAATGTAATTCATGGTTACGCTTGGTTATTGCAAGCGTCATGTTATCAGTAGGCTTAGGCTCGTGTGCAGATCAACAGAACACATTGACGCCCGAAGAAATTGCTGCCGGATGGACCTTGTTGTTCGATGGAGAAACACTAAATGGTTGGCGCGACTTTAAAGGTACCGAAGTGACTGCACCCTGGGTTGTGGAAAAAGGTACATTAGCAGCGCTTGGGCAGGGAAGCGATTCGACCGGCTACATCGTCACCGACAAGCAATACGAAAATTTCGAGTTGTTGTTCGATTGGAAAATCGCAAAAGGCGGGAATGGCGGGTTGTTGTATCATGTGCTTGAACGCGCACAATATAAAACACCCTATATGACGGGTCCTGAATTTCAGGTTCTCGACAATGAAGGATTCCCTTCAAAAGTCGAAGATTGGCAATCGGCCGGCGCCGACTATGCCATGCATGCGGCTGATCCTGTCAAAACCAAGCTCAAACCGGCCGGACAGTGGAATCAATCGAAAATTGTATTCGACAACGGCCATGTCGAACATTGGTTGAATGGTGAGAAAATCGTTGAATTTGAAGCTTGGTCAGATGACTGGTTTGCGCGTAAAAACAGCGGAAAATGGGATGCTTATCCGGAATACGGATTGGCTCACAAAGGCGTTTTCTCCTTGCAGGATCATGGCGACCGCTCCTGGTATCGCAACATGAAAGTGCGTGAATTGCCTCGCAAAACAGGGCAGGAAGTCGAACTGTTCAATGGTAAGGACCTGCATGGATGGGAGATAGCCGGATCGGAATTATGGTATGTTAAAGATAGTTTGCTGATTTGCGAAAGCGGCCCGGAAGCAAAATACGGTTACTTATTGACCCGCGAATACCATAATGATTTTGACCTCTCTGTCGATTTCAAACAAGATGCCAATGGTAACAGTGGTATCTTCTTCCGTTCGTTTATTGTTCGTGGAGTGACCATATCAGGTTGGCAATGTGAAGTAGCGCCCCCCAAACTATTTTCAGCCGGCATTTACGAATCGGTACCCGGAGGTCGCGGATGGATCATTAAACCCGAACCCGAAAAGGAAAGCATCCTGCAAATGGGCAAATGGAATACCATGCGCCTTGTAGTGAAAGGCAACCGCGTAACAACATGGCTTAATGGAACGCAAATGATCGATCTGACAGACGATAAAATAGGTTCTGAACAAGGCCGCATAGCGCTTCAAATACATAGTGGAGGCGGCATCAAAGTCGCCTGGAAAAACCTGAAAGTGAAAAAGTTGTAAAAGAAACGGCAGCCCCAAGGGCTGCCGTTTCTTTAATATTGTGACCCGGGTGGGAGTCAAACCCACGACCTTCAGAACCGGAATCTGACGCTCTATTCACTAAGCTACCAGGCCAAAACCGGTGCAAAGATAATGCAAATTGAGAGCAATTCCAAACGAAAACTTTTTATAAGAAAATATAGAAAAAAAAATAAAAAAATTTGCAAAATCAAAAAAACAAACCTATCTTTGCACCGCATTTGAGAGAAAATGCAAGTAAAAACAAACGGTGTGGTAGTTCAGTTGGTTAGAATACCTGCCTGTCACGCAGGGGGTCGCGGGTTCGAGCCCCGTCCATACCGCAGAAAGCCAAAGACAAAAGGCGACAAAAGTAAGACAAATCCTACAATTTCAACAGATTGTAGGATTTTTTGTTTGTTATTTGTCGGGGAGGAAAGACATGAAGTTGGTAGTCGGTAGCTGGTAGCGAATATCTAAAGACTAATGACTAATGCAATCTGGTCGGAAATGGTGTAAGCCGGTTTGTTCATATATGATATAAAAAAATGAGCCGCGCCAGTTCTTATGGGACGGCAACGACTTCTGTTGTTGCAAAGATACAACCTTTTTTAAAACTGCCAAAATATGGCGAGAAAAAATTACAAATCAAAAACAAATTCCTTGTAAAATCCGAAGGATTTACCTGTGAATAACCCCATTCCTTTTTCCCCCTTCTCTTTCGGAGAGGGGTCGGGGGTGAGGCCGGGGGATTTGCATAACTCAACTACGCTTACTAACCATCAGCAACGCTTTTAAATATGCACCATCAACTTAGAAACGAGTATTTACAGTATTATCTTGATGAGTTCTGTTACAAATTCAACCACCGTTATTTTGGCGAAAAACTATTCGACCGGCTTGAACTGGTTACAGCATAGTACCAAACTGATTTTAGGTCGAGAATTTTCAATAGGGCACTTTGCAGATAATCATAAAATCAAATTTCAACCTGTTTCGTTGCTTGGAAACCCTAATGCTCATTACGATGATTGTCTTTTGATTTCTCATCCTCATCATCGGCAGATGCGGAGTCAAGTTCTTTCAAAATTTTGTTTACATCTTCTTCAGTACTTGTAAGTTTGGCCTTGCAGATTTTGATAAGTAATGATGCCCGCTTCACTTTCTCTGAAAGTTCGTCAACTGAGATTTCTCCCTGTTCAATTTCTGAAACAATTGTCCGGAGTTCTTCAAATGCCCGGGTGTAATTCAGTTCTTCATTCATTGTCGTTTTTTTTATTTATTTGATTTAAAATGCTTGTAATACTCCCTTCAAAAAGGGAAGTGTGTAAGGTATCGCCATTTTTTACCTGCGAAATGCTTTTAACCGCCCTGCCATCTAAAAATGTTATGCTGTACCCGCGTTTCAGCACATTTTCGGGACTCATGTTCGATACGTTCTTTTCCATGCTGTTCAGTTCCAGCAGGCTGTTTTTGAACCTGTGTCCGCTCTGTATGATGATTTTGGTTTGCGCAGTCCGCAGGCAGTCGGCTTCATTCCTGAAAATAAACTGTGTATGCCGAAGGAATGACTTGGTTAAGTTCGCTGCCTCATTGCGATTTGCCATCAGAATTTGCCGGGAGACGGAACGAAACAGTTTTATTTCCGACAGGAACTTCACTTTTTCTTCACTCAACAGCCGCTTTGCCTTTTCCGTTATTTTTTTCTCTGCTTCCCGTACCGGGACAGAAAAGTTGTGGAATTTCTGAAGAAGATATTCGGCAAGTTTGGTTGGAGTAATTGCATTTGCGAACGAAATCATTTCTATAACAGTTTCATTCGTTGCATGCCCTATACCGGTAATCACAGGAAGGGGAAAGAGGGCGATTTCTTTGGCTAATTGATAATTGTTATAGCAGGACAATCCGACATCGCCGCCACCTCCGCGAATAATTGCCACCACATCAAAATGATGCATGACTTCCTTGATTCTTTTGAGTTGACGCGAAATACTCCCGACAGCCTTTTCGCCCTGCAACAGGGATGGAAACAGGTGGCAAAAGAATTTGTAATTCCATGCGTTGGATTCTATGACTTTCAGGAAGTCGGCATATCCCTTGCTCGTTTCTACCGAGATTATGGCTATTCGCTGAGGCAGCAGGGGGAGAGTGAGTGATTTGTTTTTGTGATAGATACCTTCTTCTTTGAGGCGCTTAATGGTTTCCTGCTTTTCCCTTTCAAGGTCTCCAAGTGTATAACTTGGGTCAATGTCCATAATCAATAATGCAAGGCCGTAAGCAGGGTCAAAAGAAATTTTGGCTTGAAAGAGTATTTTGATACCGTCTTTCAGAGGCTCCTTTAATATTTGCCGGAAGTTGTTGTCTATCCTGGTGTAGTCGTCTTTCCATAAGTGCGCCCTGATTTGAGCGATAACCTTTCCGTCTTTCTTCTCAATAAGGTCGGGGTAGCAATGTCCCGAATGGCTGTACAAGTTGAGTTTATTCATCTCAGTCTTTACCCAAAACGAACTCTTGTATCTTTCATTGAGCGTTTTCTGAATACTCTTGGTTACTTCAAGCAGCGAAAAAACCGTCCGGTCATTTATTGTTTCCGACATTATCTGTTGAAATTTTTCATTTGCAAAACTACTTGAAAGTTCTGATATTTCCAAGCGCGCCGTAAATTATCCCGAAAAAAAACATACCTTTGTCATGGAATGTGCGAAAAGAAGTCGTATAAAGATGGTATTGAAATTGTATCTATATTGGATATGAACTTGAAAGGACTATTGGTGAAAAACAAAGAAAACAAAGAAAATGGCAAAGAAGAGCGGAACAGCAACAGAAGAGCCTTTGGAAAAGCAGCTTTGGAAAGCCGCCGATAAATTGCGTAAGAACATTGATGCGGCAGAATATAAGCACGTTGTATTGGGCTTGATTTTCCTCAAATACATTTCGGACGCATTCGAAGAACTATATGCCCGACTGAAAGCGGAAGAAGCCGCCGGTGCCGATCCGGAAGACAAAGATGAATATCGCGCTGAAAATGTGTTTTTTGTGCCGCAGGAAGCGCGTTGGTCGTTCTTGCAAAGCAAAGCTACACAGCCTCAAATCGGCAAATTTGTGGATGAAGCGATGGATGCCATCGAAAAAGAAAACAGTTCTTTGAAAGGCGTTTTGCCTAAAGTGTATGCCCGGCAGAATTTAGACCCGACCGGTTTGGGAGGATTGATTAACCTGG
>JAIRJR010000170.1 GCA_031260575.1 Tannerella sp. | reverse complement strand
TATAACACAGAGCGTTCGCTTAAAATGTTGGTGGGTAAACGCCGCCGTTTATTAGATTATTTGATACGCATTGATATCTCACGCTATCGCACAATAATCAAAGAGTTGGGTGTCAGGAAGTAGTTCCCCTAAAAAATAATCCCCAAGGCAAATGTTACACGGTTGTAATCTACACGCCGTGTGTATGTATAGTGGGAATGATCCTCAGTTATTCGACTTACCAGGCGTTGAAACCGGTAACCTCCACTTAAAGTCATATCAAAGTATGGCATTTTAATCCGGAGTCCGATTTCCGGATTGACCATCACCCCGCCTTTATTATCATACACTCCATTGATGTAATGATGAATAAGCCTCTTATTGCTATTCGAAAAAGCATATCCTGCTTTGGCAGCAAAATAGGGAGAAGTTTTTTTATCATTCATAAAAAAATAACCACCGGCAAAAACCGGAAAAGTGATGTATTCAAAAGGTTCGATTCCAACGCCAAGACCAACCCCGGCATGTTTCCCCACATAAATTCCGGTTGTGGTCTGAAATGATGGGATTATGGCCTTTCGAGATAAGTCTTCACTCTCTTCGCCAACCAAACCGGATATTTGTGTATGGTTGAAATACCGCAGTTTTTGAGTCCGGTTCATTTCCCCTTGGGCAAATAAAACCGGATTGAAGAGTACAGATATAAAAAGTAGGATAAGATATTTCATTGATTTTTAATTTTGGATAATTATTTGGAAACAGGAATGACACTGAGTCTGTTCAGTTGATTGTTGGCATAACTGTATTGGTAAAGTCCGTTGCTTCCGATAACCAAAAGCAAGTTATTGTATGGAATCAGGTCAAAGCCATGAAAATCGGAAGTCTGAAACAACAGTTTACTTCCAACCTCAACCGGAACTGTGGCGTCGAACACTTTCAATCCGTTATCGCAAACAAACAGTTTGTTGTTGTCAATCCCCAATCCATAAGGCTCTTGCATGGTATATTGCGAAACTGTTTTCGGTTGCGAAATATCACTGATATCAATCACTTGCAGCATATTGCCATTCCGTCCGCAAACATTGGTCGAACGAACGGTCAGATAAGCATAGTCGCCGCTTACCACCACCGGATCGCACCCCCAGAAATGCCACGTATACGACATCGTAACAGGCGATGTGGGGTTTTCGATCGAAAGAATCTGCATCCCGTTCGACATCCCAAGGAACAGATGGTCATTGTACGCAAAAATTGTTTCCACTGCTGTACTGACGTTTACGCTGTTAACAAATTCACACTTTTCACTTTCGGTATCAAAGATTTTCAGCCAACCGGTCGGGCCGTAATAATAAGAACTGTATAACGGCTGGGGATTCCAGAGATTTTGGATATAGATAGCGTAAAGATATTTGCCGGCGATTGCGAAACGCGACATCGAGCCGTTGACGCCTGTGATATTGGCGCCGGGCTGAACCATATTCTTGCTCCACGAGCTTGAAGTTCCCGAAGCGAGATATAAATAATCGCCCCTGGGATAATACGTGGTATTCTTGACTTCTTCAGTTATAACTTCCTGCGTCCATCCCACAACAACTTTTCCATCCGTATCAAATTTACTGACGGGATAATCGTTGTCCGGATTTGGTAATACTCCTTCAAATGCTCCTTCTACACGGCTTTTCAGTTTGGGCGATGCGGGGTTTGAAATATCAAACAGCAGCATATCAACCAGATTATCGGCATAAAGGATACCGTCTTTGGCTGCCAAATCAATGTTGCCCATAATTTCAATAAAGGCCACATTGCGGGGCGATGACGGATCGGTGTTGTCAATTACATGTATCCCTTCACCTATTTCATTAATAAAGAGATAATTGCCATACAAACATATTTTTCCGGGAGTCATCAATGGACGGGTTGCCACCACTTTTGTGGTAGCCTTGAATTCGTCATGGCTCATATATACAGGGACATTGGCCATATAGGAGACGGTATCTTTTACCGAATCACTGCACGACATCCCTTGTAAAACAATAAAAAAAAGAAAAAACTTTGCGACTGTCTTCATATTTTGTAAATTATAGATTCCATACCTCACACCTGCTGAAAGAAAAATGATCAAACCTTATACATAAAATAATGACGAGAGTCATGTGAAATTCGTTGCATCACTCACTAAAAAAAACCGGCTACCTTCACAGGCAACCGGTAATAAGTAGTAAATTTTTAATTTTATAACAATGAAATACAAATTGAAAATGATTATTAAATCTTTCTATATTGCACTGCAAAAATACAATTTATTTAGTTATTACCAAAAAAAACAAAAAAAAATCTTGCTGATTTTGTTTACTTATATGCACCACAACAAAAATAATTTATACCTTTACCGTTCCAAAAAGAATATATAATTGTATGTGGTTGTCATAAAACAACGGATAGATGAATAAACGAACCTGTATCATAATGTGTTGTGCCGCTTTACTTACATTCTGTGTGCAAGCGCAACAATCGAATACAGTTGCTTCCATCAATACACAGCAGGTTGACAGTTCGATTAAAGTATCTGTTGTAGATAAACTGATTAAAGTATCAAACGCTCCCCAAAACAGTAAAATGGAGATATACAACATAGTGGGGAGCAAAGTACACGAGATTGAGATGAAACACGCATCGGGCGAATACCTCTTGTCGCTTCCGAAAGGATACTATATTGTCCGCATCGAAGGAATTGTACGAAAAATCGTGATCCGGTAAGGAATCAATCTTTCTGTTTGAATGCACAATATCACAAGGATTTACCGTAAACTATTCTGCCGAAAAGGCTATGGCGTACATTCTCCTTTTGTGTTTGATTTCATTACATTTGTGATTGAAGAAAAATATGCATATTACGCTTATCGTGATATTTCGCGTGTCAAACTGCAAATGATTCAGAACAACCGGTTTGTATCATACCGGGGAAAGAAGGTTTCGACGGAGAACTCACTTCGCCGGTTTGGAATTTCAACTCAGGAAGGCGAATTTTTATTCCGGCTGACCAATTACCTTCAACCGCGTAAGATTCTGTCGACTGGTTCGTCTATGGGTTTAACATCCTTGTATTTAACCCGGTATAGTTCTAATGTGCAATGTATTACTTTAGAGAATGAACCGGGTTTTGCACAAGTAGCTTCCCAAGTGTTAAATCGGGAAGCGAATCAGGCGCTTCACATTCTAACCGGTAATTATCCTGAAACCATACGCGATGCCATCGTTCAACTACAACAGATTGACTGTCTTTATATCGGTAAAGATGTTTCAATACAAGATTGGGCTATCATTTTCGAACAGTGTCTCCCTTTTATCCACGATACTTTTTTTTGTGTGATGGCAGGAATTCGTTCATCGCATGAAAAACTGTATTATTGGAAGCAATTCCTTCAACACCCTCGAATCACTGTTGTGATAGATATGTTCGACCTGGGACTTTTATTCTTTCAACCGAAACTTCACAAACGAGTTTATCAAACGATTCTTCCATGAATGCTTTACTTCAAAAAATATACTAACTTTGTAGAAATTTTTCATTTTTAACACCATGACCCCAAAAGAACTATACCAAAAACGTTTACGCCGTTTCGTGACAGCCTTGAACAATCGCAAACCGGATATGATTCCTGTCCGTCCATTTGCTGCCGAATTTACCGCCCTGCATGCCGGATACACTTGTCAGGAAGTAACTCAAGATTATTCCAAAGGATTCGAGGCAATGATTCGATGTTGTAAGGATTATGATTGGGATGCTGTGCCCGCCAATATGATTTATGTGTGGCCGGGGATCACCGATGCCGCATCGGTTCGTTACTACGGCGTTCCGGGCGTTGATGTTCCGTTCGACCGTGGTTTTCAGTATATAGAGCCACCTGAAGATCACTCATTTATGCGTGCATGCGAATACGATCGTTTGATCGACGACCCTACTGCATTTTTGTATGAAGTTTGGTTGCCACGCGCTTCACGGCGGATCGCCGGAGCAGGCGAGCCAAACACCTACCGGAGTGATGTGGCTTTGGTATCATCGGCAATGGCTATGGTACAATATTTTAATGCCTACGGGCCGCACACCGCCCGTTTGACGGACGAAGCCGGAACACCGGGCGCCCTCTGCGGGATATTCAAAGCTCCTTTAGATATCCTTGGCGATAAACTGCGTGGATATATTGGTTTGACACTGGACTTGTACGAACAACCGGAAAAGGTCTTAAAAGCATGCGAAGCGCTGATGCCCCACTTACATTGGTTGGCATCCCAAACAGCAGACCCCGGTTCGCAATTACCTATCGGTTACTGGATGCATCGAGGCGGTGTGCCTTTTGTCAAGCCCGAACATTTCGATAACATATACTGGCCTACTGTAAGGCCAATTATCGAACAATTGTGGAAAGAAGGCCATCAAACTATGTTTTATGCAGAAGGAAACTGGGATGCGCATCTCGATGCATTTCGCGAATTGCCCGACAGAAGCATCGTCTATCATATCGACCGCGGCGACCCGCAAAAGACCCATAACAAACTCCACGACAAGTTTGCCATCAGCGGTGGTGTGAGTAATGTCACACTGGCGATTGGAACCCCCGAACAAGTTCGTACAGAAGTAAAACATCTAATCGACATTCTCGGAAAAGAAGGCGGCTATATCATGGATGCAAGCGCAATCATGCAAAACGATACGAAAGTAGATAACATGAAAGCCATGGTCGAAGCAACCCGTGAGTTCGGTGTATATGATAACCCCGATGAACCACTTACCGAATTAGTTGTACGCCCGGATGCCGGTTATAATCCCCATCTTGCCATCCCCCCTGCAACAAACCGTCCTGCCGGCGCATGTGTCACATGGCACGAACACCTCACCGATCTTCAATGTGGGAAAATTAAAGGCTGCCCCGAATTAGCTGAAAGTGTCTGGAAAATGGTCGATTCAAATGGCGCCACCTATATCTGGCAGATGTTACTTTCTTTTTAAAAAATACAATAAACAATTTCAAAGATAAACATGAACAGTATCGCGCCGAAATATGGTAGCAGAAGAATAAAACAATTCGGAAAAATTGAAAAAAAACAGTTAATTACTTATCTTTGCATCATAATTAATTATTCATGACTCATTTTTTTTAATCATGGACAACAAAAACAGACTTTTCTTTGCCAGCGCTTTGTCACTGTTTGTAACTGCGGTGGCATTTGGCGCTCGAAGCGGACACCTGATACCGTGGATGAATGAATTTGG
>JAIRJR010000166.1 GCA_031260575.1 Tannerella sp. | reverse complement strand
TGCCGGCATTCTCGTCACTTCCGGTTGATCCCATTAAGTTTGGCTTGATCGCCGAAATGTCTTATAAAAACGGCTCAAATGCCTCAAACCCCCGCCCGATGACCCAAGCGGATTATATGGCGGTGCTTCGCAATACTTGGGAAAGAAAACATATCCTTTATTAATCAACATCATCGAAAATAGTAAGAAATGAAATATAAAGTGTATTATGTAATTGTTTTTTTGACACTATGTGCCGGTTGTACCCTTACTTCATGTAAGAAAAAAAATGTAGAGATTTTTCCTTCGTTCGAGTTTGCGCCGTACATAAGCGCTTATACCGGCGGAATGATCACTTCCAATTCAACAATCCGTCTTGAATTGGCTAAAAACCGGGAAATCATAGAAATTGGCGCCGAAGTCAAAGAGCGTTTATTTAGTTTTTCGCCGGCGTTGAAAGGCAAAACATACTGGGTGAATAACCGGACGCTTGAGTTCGTGCCTGATTCGGGGGCGCTGAAACCGGGAATGCGCTATCGTGCATCGTTCGCACTCGGGCAAATTGTCGATGTAGATAAAAAGTTGGAGAAATTCGACTTTTCATTTCGCGTGGAAGAACGCAATTTTGCTCTCAAAATCAATTCGATACAGGTGCTGGCCGGTTCGATGGACAAAGTCACCGTAACCAATGAAATACACTTTAGCGATAAACCCAATCCGGCTGACATTCCGAAAATGATTACGGCCAAAAGAGACAGGGAGTCGATTACACCGGTTGTTGAACCGACCGGCGATCCGCATATTTTCCGCTTTATTTTGGCGGATATCAGTAAAAAGAGCAATGAAACCACCCTGAAAATCGAAGTTTCCGGAAAAGCGATCGGTGTAGATAAGACGATGGATAAAGAAGTAGTTATTCCGGCGTTAAAACCATTCAAATTGCTTTCGGCAGAGATGATTGACGAACCCGAGTATGGTTGCCGGTTGACTTTCTCCGACCCGGTATCCGACTCACAGGATTTGGACGGATTGATTGAAATTGAAGGGGTTTCGAACCATTCTACAGTGATTCAAAACAATGAGATCTATGTATTCTTCGAAAGAAGCCGGACGTCCGATGAAATCACTGTGTATGTCGATGATGGATTGAAAAGTATAACAGATGAACCGTTGGCGAATTCGTCGTCTGTTTCGTTTTATGTCAGTTCGCAAAATCCGGCAGTGACCATCAATTCGTCGGGTACCATTATGCCCGATTCGAAAAACCTGATTTTGCCGTTTAGAGCCGTTAGCCTGTATGCCGTCGATTTAAGCATTGTTCGCATTTTTGAAAGCAATGTATTGATGTATTTACAGGATAATACGATGTCGTCTTCAGCCAATGCCAATGGGTTGAGGCGTTCGGGACGATTGATTTACAAGAAATTGCTCCGTTTGGATGGCGACCCGGCAAAAGATATACGCGAATGGAATGATTATTTTGTCGATTTGTCGGGTATCATCCGGCAAGAGCCGGGAGCCATTTACCGCGTTGAACTCTCTTTTAAGCGAAACTATGCGGCTTATCCTTGCGGAGATAATTTTACAGGAAGTAATTTACAGGAATCCAACTTGTTGACAAAAGTTGAGTCGGGCGATATGACAGAAACGGATGAAGCAATATGGGATATTCCCCAATCTTATTATTACGATAACAGCGAATATGATTGGGACGTATACGATTGGGACGAACGTGAAAATCCATGCCATGCCACTTATTACATGTTATCCGAACGAAAGGCTGCAACCCATATTTTGGCATCGAACCTGGGTGTGATTGCAAAAAGCAATTCGAACAATACTTTGTGGATTTCGGTTGCCAATCTTTTGGATACCAAGCCTGTGACGGGTGCAGAGGTGACTGTCTACAATTATCAACTCCAACCGGTCGGCTCGGCGCGAACCGACGAAAACGGTTTTGCAGTCATCCATGCGAAAAACAAACCCTTCGCACTGATTGCATCGAGCGATAAACAAAAGACGTACCTTCGCTTAGTCGATGGCGAAGAGAACCAAACGAGCCGTTTCGATACCGGCGGACGGGAGATCAAAAAAGGATTAAAGGGATTTATCTATGGCGAACGAGGCGTGTGGCGCCCCGGCGATACATTACATGTGGCATTCATGATGGAAAATCGCGAACAGAAGATTCCCGACAACCATCCCGTTACGATTGAGATATACAATCCGCGCGGACAGTTTTACAACAAACAAACATCGACGGCAGGACTGAACGGTGTGTATGCCTTTCATATTCCGACCCATGCCGACGACCCGACCGGATTGTGGAATGCTTACGTCAAGGTGGGCGGCGCTTCCTTCCACAAGTCGTTGCGGATCGAGACCGTAAAACCCAACCGTCTGAAAATCAATATAGATATTCCCGGAAAGAAACTTGTTTCTTCATCGCGTACAACACCGATAACGGTACAGTCGGCATGGCTGACCGGCGCTACGGCGCAAAACCTGAAAACGAAGGTAGAGATGACGCTTTCGAGGACAACTACGCAATTCGAAGGGTATGAGAAGTTTGAATTTAACAATCCGGCAAGCGACTTCTCGACGGGTACGGTGGAAGTATTTGCCGGTACATTAAACGAAAAGGGTGAAGCGCGGTTTAACATGCGTATTCCGGATGCAAGCGATGCTCCGGGTATGCTCCGGGCTGTTCTATCGTGTAGCGTTTTCGAGCAGGGGGGCGATGTGAGCTTGTTTAATGAGACGGCGCCGTTTTCGCCGTTCAGCGCCTACGTGGGCATCAATTTCAACCGGAAAAGCAATTCCGAATACTTTGAAACAGATGCGAATAACGTGTTTGATGTGGTCACTTTGGATTCCGACGGCAAACCGGTTAACCGCACCAACCTTGAGTACGGCATCTACCGTATCGGTTGGAGTTGGTGGTGGGAAAACAATAGCGAATCATTTGCTTCGTACCTGAACAATTCGTCGTACAACCCTGTCGAATCGGGACGTTTGAATACAGTCAACGGTCGCGCGACGATTCAATTTAAAGTAGATTATCCCGGTTGGGGGCGATACTTCGTGTATGTAAAAGATACGCAAGGCGGACATGCCACCGGTGGAACGGTCTATGTGGACTGGCCCGACTGGCGGGGACGATCGAATAAATCCGACCCGTCGGGTATCAAGATGCTGGCTTTCTCGACCGACAAATCCACGTACGAGGCAGGCGAAACAGCAACCGTGATGATCCCTGCATCAGCGGGCGGACGCGCTTTGGTGGCAATTGAAAACGGTTCGGAAGTGATGAGTCGCGAGTGGGTGACGATGTCGGCTTCGGGCGATACAAAATACAACATCAAAATAACGGAGGCCATGTCGCCCAACGTGTACCTGCATATCAGCCTGTTTCAACCTCACGAACAGACCGTCAACGACTTGCCTGTTCGCATGTACGGCGTAGTCCCCATTTTTGTCAACAATAAAAACTCGATATTGAATCCGCGTATTGCAATGACCGATGTATTGCGTCCCGAGACGGAGTTTACGGTAAAAGTGCGTGAAGAAAGCGGACGGCCAATGACTTACACGCTGGCAGTCGTCGACGACGGGCTGCTCGATTTGACCAACTTCAAAACGCCCGACCCATGGAAAGAATTCTATGCACGCGAGGCATTGGGCATTCGCACATGGGATATGTACGATTTTGTGATGGGCGCTTATGCGGGGAAATATGGCTCCTTATTCAGCATCGGAGGCGATGAGGATGATCGGGCAGGCCAACAAAAAGCCAACCGTTTCAAGCCTGTTGTGAAATTTATCGGGCCGTTTGCGATCAAGAAAGGAGAAGAAAAGTCGCATACGTTGCAACTGCCTCCCTACATCGGCTCTGTGCGAGTGATGGTTGTCGCAGCGCAAGAAGGCGCATACGGAAAAGCCGAGAAAACCGTTCCGGTACGCGCACCGTTGATGATCCTTTCGTCGTTGCCGAGGGTAACGGGTACAGACGAAGAAATCATGCTGCCCGTCAATGTGTTTGCGATGGAAAATTCGGTCAAAAATGTGTCCGTGAAAGTGGAAACCACCGGCAAACTTGCTTTATCCGGCGGAAACAACAAAACGTTGACTTTCATTGAACCCGGCGACCAGATGGTCAATTTCACATTGAAATCGGGAGCAACGAGCGGCGTCGAGAAGGTCACCATCACAGCAACAGGCGG
>JAIRJR010000162.1 GCA_031260575.1 Tannerella sp. | reverse complement strand
GATGCAAGGTCATGGTTTGTCCCCAGGTATGCAGTATGGCTATCATTCCGGTTTTAGCGTCCAGCCATTTTGCATCTTGGGAAAAACTTTTCAGTACGCTCCATGCTGTTTTGAAGAGAAGGTCATAAACCGTTCCGGCTTTGTACAGGCAAAGCCGGTTGAGATTATCGGGAAGGGTGAATACGACATGAAAATAAGGGACAGGCAATAGTTCATCCTCCCTGGCCTGTATCCAGTTTTCACTCTCCTTGCCCTGACATTTCGGGCAATGACGGTTACGGCAACTGTTATAACTTATCCGGATATATCCGCAATCAAGACAGGCGTCCACATGGGAACCCATGTTAGCCGTCCTGCAATCCTTAATCGCACTTAATGTGCGTATTTGCCATGCGTTAAATCTTTTATTTTGCGCTATGGACGGCCAGTTTTGAAATAGAATATCCGATACCTCATGTACAGGACGATTCATTCTTTTATACCATATAAAACATCCAATGGATTCACTGCCGGACTGCACACAGGTTGTGCTACACGTAAATAAATCATCGTTGATTCAATGCTTTTATGCCCCAATAATTCTTTAATGTGCATTATATTCACGCCATTTTCCAACAAATGGATAGCGTATGAATGACGAAGCGTGTGTGTGTGAACGTCTTTTTGGATTCCTGCTTTTGTGACAGCCTGCTTAACAACCCATGCAATTCCTGCAGTGGTATAAGGCTTACCGAAGTGGGATATAAACATATATTTGGATGGAATTTCTTCTACTAAATACTGCTCTATACCACGACAGAGTAAATTTCCCAACGGCACACAACGGTCTTTGGAACCTTTTCCCTGATGGATGTGCAACATCTTACGCACCGTATCTATATGGGATACTTGCAGATACTGCAATTCACTGCTTCGCAAACCACAACCGTAACAAATCGCAATCATTAGCCGGTACTTAAGTATATGGCAGGCTTTTAGCATTGTTTTTATTTCCGAACCGTTAAGAACAATCGGTAGTTGTTTAGGGCTTTTAATCTCCGGTAAAGAAAATTGTGTATAGGGCATTCCGCGCATCTTACACGCATAACGCATCCCATGAATGGTGAAATTGAAAAAAGAATCCGATATGGACTCCGTACTTTTCAAATGAAACAAATAATCCATTACTTCATCTGCTTGCAATTCTAATGGCATTCGATTGTAGTAAATGGCAAGGTGAGCTAATTGACGAGAGTAGTTGGCAAGTGCACTTTCACTTTGACCTCTAATCGTTATGGAACGTTTCAATTCGTTATAAAGCTCCTTAAATCCAGGAACTTTCGCACATGCCTGATCAACAATGACGGCAGGTTTCATTCGCGATACACGGATTGATTTTTTTTGATAAGTTTGCATAGTCTCAACATTTTTATGATTACTATACAAATCAACCAATAAACGCGCTGATTATTTTATACGCTGATTATGACACGCGTTTACGACTGAACTACCGAAGGTTTAGTACAAAAAAAATTATGTAAAGCTTTACATAATTTTTTTCGTTTCATGAGACAGGAATATGCCCTGGATAAGATCATACAATATTCAGTAGATGAATTGGATGCTGATATAAAGGTCGTCAATCCGGAATACAATAATATCTCATACCGGATTAAGAAAGAAAGGGAAAAACCGGCTCGACGTAAAGCAAATCTTTATCAACACGAACAGAAGAACCCATTAGGGGAAGACGATGAAAAGAAAAACAAAAAATGGATGAAAGACAGACTCAAACTCATGGATGAAGTACAACAAATGGAACAACAGGTTGAAAATCTGATAAGTCAAAGAAAGAAAACACCCTATAAAATCCCGATAAGTCAAATGCCGGAATCAATCCGGTACAATCAGCTAAACAAGGAAAGTAAAATGATACAGAATATCATAAAAATGATTTGTTACAGAGCCGAAACAGCTTTTGCCAATCTGCTCGCCCCTCATTACAAGCGGGCTAACCAGGAAATCAGGGCGCTAATCAAATCAATCATTCATACGTCCGTTAATATGGAAGTGGATTACGAAAAACAGGAACTCAAAATCACCCTGTTTCCGCTCGCTAATCAAAGAAGTATCGAAGCGGTCAGTAAGGTACTGGAAACAATCAATGCTACAAATACACTGTATCCGGGTACTGATTTGAGGCTGATCTTCAAAATGCGACAATCAAGTTTGACCCAAGTCAGGAGTCATGAAATTACGGAAATAGTAAAAAAACGAGCTTCATGGATAGTGAAGCAGCAACTCTTTTTCAAATCCTTCGGCAAGCATATACCTAAGCGGAGATATATTAGCGGAGAATCCCATTTATACCTCGGCAAACAATACCGTTTGTATGTAAAAGAAGGCAAACCCAATAGCGTTTCGTTTAAGGGATATTGTTTTGGAATTGTTTGTTCTCAAAAATCCAAAGCAGAAACGCTTATAAAAGAATGGTATAGAAAAAAAGCTAAAATGAAGTTTGCGGAAATTGCAGAACCTGTTATTCAACAGTTTAAAAAATACTGCGTAGAGCCTGCATCATTGTATATACAAGCGATGGAAAACCGCTGGGGAAGTTGTACTCCAAAAGGTAAAATTATTCTCAATACGGAATTAATCAAGGCTCCCAAACCGTGTATTGAATACGTAATAATACATGAAATGTGCCACTTGTTGCATAAAAATCACACAAAAGCTTTTTATGAATTGCTTCAAAAAGAGATGCCGGATTGGGAGAAATGGAAAAATAAGTTGGAGAAGATGATGTATTAAAAACCTTTTTTAGGTTTCCGTTTATTGCCTGTTATGAATTATCGTAATTTTTCACGTTCTTCAACGTATGTAAATCCCTGTGAGCGTCTCTTTTCCTGCATTTCAAGCCATGCTTCCAATCCGTTTTCTTTGAGATACAGATTGTCTTTCGCCAGCATAGGATAATTTTCCGATGTCGGTAGCCAAGAGAATTTTCCGCAGGGATACTCATCACATAAAGGGCAGGAAGTTATTCCTCTTGCACGCGCACATATCCTGATTTCACAGGAAGGATTACCGCCATTTTTTCCGCATCCGGGACAGCCTTCCGCGTCAATCAACACAGTGATAAACTCCCAGAACTCTTTGAAATTCGGCATATACGGACCAAAGTCTTCAAAGCCTTGCCGCTTCATGTAATCTTTCAATATCGTTGCCGTTGGCGCAATGTGCGTTCGCGAAAAACAGTGTCCGCAATACAGCCCGCAATAGGCAATCAGATGTCCGTCTTTGTCTATTTGTT
>JAIRJR010000109.1 GCA_031260575.1 Tannerella sp. | reverse complement strand
GGCGGCAACATGGTGACCAGCCCTTATGCGGTTCCGGATGACGGGATTCTTGATGTGATTTTTGCTTCACTCGGCGGAACAATTGATTTGTTCAGAAAAATCGGCAGTTATACAAACGGAAAATTCGAAAAGTACGAAAAAGCATTCAGCCGTAAGCAAGGCCGTACTTTGGAAGTATACAGCGAATTGCCTCTTTGCGTGGAATTGGACGGAGAATCTTTCTTCGCAAAGGAAATCAAACTTTCGCTTATTCCAGGAGGCATCAAATTTTTCGCTCCTGAAAATTTGAATTTCGCGGATTATTCATACAGAGCGTATCACAAAAAGAAAGGTGAAAAAAAATGAAGAAAACCGGAAAAGCGAATATTGAAGATCGCAAGACCAGAAACTGGGCAATTTCTGCATCGGGAATTTTTGTTATCCATAGCATACTCTTGTTTTTAGAACTTCTTTATTCCGGCGGTCAACTGTCCACCCTGCTTCTTAATCTGGCAGCAGGGCTGCCGCTGGTTTGCTTTATTTTAATCGTATACACATTTATCCCGTGGAAGCGGTATATGCCGCTTTATATGAGTCTGATAGCGCAGGTAGCTTTTCTTGCGGCCGGCATCTACAAAGCTGAGCTTAGTCTTTTTTTCTTTTTTATGTTTTTACTTGTCGACACAATTACGAGAACCAAAAACTTCAAATTATTGTTGATTTTCGTGTTGGCGTCATTTTCAATAACTATATTAGTATTCATTTTTGCAATACCCCGATTGGATTGGCTAAACCCTTTTCGTTTTTTTATGCAGTTTGTCATGTATCTGTATGGCTCAATTTTTATGCTGATTCAAACGCGCAATGTCGAACAAAAGGAAGACCGTTCCGAACAGGCGCTGACGGCTTTTTCTTCGCTTTTAAACTCTACTCCCAACTTTATGGTCATTACCGATTCGCACACCAGGGTACGTTATATTTCCGATCCGATGGCAAAGTTCGCGCATTTTTCCTCCCAGGAACTGGCTGTGGACAAGCCGCTGCTTGATTTATTTTCTGATAAAAAACTAAAGCTGATGTTTGCAGATATTTTGGATGCTGAAGGTTTTATTGAAACCGCCATGACTATCGACATCAACGGTGAAGAGCGGCACTTCAAAGTCGTTGCCGATAAACTTGGCGGCGAGGCTGAAGGTATATTCATTGACATTGCCGACATAACGCCCTTGGTCAGAAGTCAGCAGGCTGCTATGGAAGCGCAGTTAGCCGCCGAGGAAGCAAGTAAAAGCAAATCAAATTTTCTTGCTACCATGTCCCATGAAATCCGCACCCCGATGAACGCAATTATAGGTATATCTCAAATTCAACTACAAAATGAAAATTTACCAAAAGAATATAATGCGGCGCTTCATCAAATTTATACTTCCGGCAGCAATCTGCTTGGGATTATCAACGATATCCTCGATATGTCAAAGATCGAAACAGGAAAAATGGAACTTAACCCTGTAGAATACGACATATCCAGCCTTATCAACGATACAGTGCAACTAAATATTGTGCGGATAGGCTCAAAGTTTATAAAATTCTCACTAGACATAGACGAAAACCTTCCGTTAAGGCTTTTTGGCGATGAATTGCGTCTAAAGCAGATATTGAACAACCTCCTCTCAAACGCTATCAAGTATACTGAAAAAGGGCATGTGAAGCTGTCGGTGAAACATTCATCTGCCGGCGAAGATGTAAGGCTGCATTTTATTGTTGAAGACACAGGTCAGGGCATAAAACCGGAAGACCTAAAAAAACTTTTTTCAGAATATATGCGTTTTAATGTGAAAACCAACCGTACTACGGAAGGGGTTGGTCTTGGTTTAACAATCACGAAACGGCTTTTGGAGTTGATGGATGGCACAATAGAAGCGGAAAGCGAGTACGGAAAGGGCAGTATATTCAAGGTAACGGTCAAGCAAAAAGTCGTAGAATGCGGCGCTTC
Organism: Tannerella sp.; assembly: GCA_031260575.1. Classification (GTDB taxonomy): domain Bacteria; phylum Bacteroidota; class Bacteroidia; order Bacteroidales; family Tannerellaceae; genus Tannerella. The sequence continues at coordinate 984 of JAIRJR010000109.1, read as the reverse complement.
CGGCAGGTGTGAAGTAATCGGCAAAGATGTTGCGGAAAGGCTACAGAGTTTTACATTTGCGGCAGAAAAGCAAGATATCAATATGCTAATCTCCCGTGAATATATGCCCAATGCCAACATATTGGTTGTAGATGATATTGACACAAACCTATATGTAGCGGAAGGTTTTTTGAAACCTTACGGAGTGAAAATCGAAATGGTTGACAGCGGTTATGCTGCTCTCGAAAAAATAGAAATCGGCAATATTTATGACATTATATTCATGGATCATATGATGCCCGGCATGGACGGAATTGAAACCACAAAACGTCTCAGGGATGCAGGATACACTCAGCCCATCATTGCGCTGACGGCAAATGCGCTCGTTGGTCAGGTAGAATTATTTCTTAAAAACGGCTTTGACGATTTTATTTCAAAGCCCATTGATATTGTTCAGCTTGACCGTGTTCTTAAACAATGGATAGCGAAAGAGAAAAGAGAAAAGAGAAAAGAGAACATCGAACCGAAGGTTCGCGAGCAATTAACAAGTAATAGTGAGCAATTATTAGAGAGCAGTGAAGAAATAGTGCCTTCAATTTCCGGAGTAAATACGCAGCAGGGAATCGCCATGACTGGCGGTACCGCGGTTGGATACCGCAAGGTATTATCAATGTTCTGCAAGGATGCAGAAAAACGGTTGCCTGTATTGCAAACAATGCCGGAGGTTGAAACTCTGACAGGGTTTATCACTCAGGTTCACGCCCTGAAAAGTGCGTCCGCTTCTATCGGAGCTGCAGAACTGTCTGCCGAGGCCGAACAGCTTGAAGCGGCCGGTAATGAAGGAGATTTGGCTTACATTCACGATAACCTGCCCGGCTTTGCGGTGCGGCTTGCAGAACTGGCTAAAAATGTCCGAACCGCCCTGGCAGAAACGGCTGATGACCCGGTATCTGACGGAACACAGCAGTTTGAAGCGTCCGGCGTTTTACTTCCTTTCTTCAATGA
>JAIRJR010000401.1 GCA_031260575.1 Tannerella sp. | reverse complement strand
CTGGGGATTACAGCTACTGCCGGAGCCGGCATAACGATAGCTCCCTCATTTACTTTGGGTAGTGTTGGGAATTTCACCCCGATTTTAAAAGGAGATAACGACACCCCGGCATTATTGGGCGGAGCTAAGGCTCATCCCGGTGAATTTCCCGGATGGCCGGTATATGACGGCGCCGAAGAGCAAGCTTTGCTCGATGTATTAAACAGCAATAGATGGGGGCGTTTGGACGGTATAGTTACGGCAAAGTTTGAAGAAGCGTATGCCAAAATGATGGGAATGAAGGCAAGTCTTGCAACCGCCAATGGCACGACCGCTTTATACACCATGATGGGTACAATTGGTGTCGGACCCGGAGATGAGGTGATTATTCCTGTCTATACGTTTGTAGCAACCTACAATGTGGTAACACTCAACTATGCACTACCCATCCTGGTCGATACCGACATCGAAACATTCCAGATCGACTCGCAGAAAATGGAACAAGCCATCACACCTGCCACACGGGTATTGATGCCTGTTCACATGGGAGGGATGCCTGCAAACATGGATCGAATCATGGCGATAGCGCAAAAACACAACCTTCCGGTTATTGAAGATGCCTGCCAGGCGCCCGGATCGGAATGGAGAGGCAAGAAAGTAGGCTCATACGGTATTGGGGGAGCGTTTAGCTTTCAATCGTCAAAAAACCTGAACTGTGGCGAAGGCGGTGCCGTCTCCAGCAATGACGAAGAGTTTATCAAGAAATGTTATTCTTTTCATAACCAGGGACAAGCGCCTCGTTCCACATCGTTTAACCCCGGAGAAAACACCAGGGGTACCAACGGGCGGATAACTGAATTTCAGGCTGGTATCTTATTGGAACAATTGGTACGTCAACAAATACAAGATCGGAGGCGAAGCCGGAATATCGAATATCTATCCGGACTGCTCAACGAAATACCGGGAATAACACCGGCTAAAAAATATGAAGGTGTGACCAATGTTTCTTACCATCTGTTTATGTGCCGCTACAATAAAGCGCATTTTGCGGGTATGAGTCGCGTACGTTTCATTCAGGCATTAAAAGCCGAAGGTATTTCCACCTGGGAAGGCTACGGGAAGCTGAACAGGGAAGCGTATGTGACGGGATTGGCTAAGAACAGACATTACTTGAAGCTATACGGCGAAAAGACTATGGATGAATGGACTGAGCGCATCCATTGTCCGCAAAACGATAAGTTGACTACCGAAGAATCACTTTGGTTCGGCCAGACCCTGTTTCTTGGTTCAACCCGCGAGATGGATCAAATTGCCGAAGCCATACGCAAGATCCAAAAAAATGCAGATAAACTCAAGAGTTAACCATCTAAAACATTCAAAAACATGGAAATATATTTTCAAAATGATAAACCCGCTTTGCTGGGCGGCCAAAAAGTAATGACAGAACGGTTTCCCTCATGGCCGATTTATGACGGCACCGAGGAACAGGGATTATTCGATGTTTTACACAGTGGTCGGTGGGGGCGCTTAGACGGTAAATTCACAGCATTATTCGAAGACGAATATGCCAAGTTGATGGGAATGAAACATGCACTTGCCACTTCAGGAGGTACAACTGCATTAATCAGCATGTTGGGTGCGTTGGACATTGGTCCGGGCGATGAAGTCCTCATGCCGGCTTATACCTTTGTGGCAACCTACAATGTGGTGGTACTCAACTACGCACTGCCCATATTGATCGATACGGATATGGAAAGTTTTCAGATTGACCCCCGAAAGATGGAAAAAGCCATCACCAAGGAGACCAAAGCATTGATGCCCGTACACATGGGCGGTGTCCCTGCTGATTTAGACCGGATCATAGCGATTGCACAAAAACACCGACTTCCGGTTATTGAAGACTGTTGTCAAGCGCCCGGATCGGAATGGAAAGGTAAGAAGGTAGGCTCGTATGGTGTCGGAGGAGCTTTCAGCTTTCAGTCGTCTAAAAACCTGAATTGTGCCGAAGGAGGAGCAGTCACAACGAATGACAGCAACTTCGACCGGGCTTGTCGCGCTTTTCATCATCAAGGGCAAACCCGGAACACTGCTTCGTTTGCTACCGGCGAAGGTGTGCGCGGAACCAACGCCCGGATGACCGAATGGCAATCGCGTATCTTGCTGGCGCAAATGACCCGTTTCAGTGAACAAGACAGACAACGGACAGAAAATGCATATTACCTCAACAGCCTTTTCATGGATATACCGGGTATCTATCCGGCCAAACTGTACCCCGGCACAACCAATGTTTCGTATCATCTGTACATGTTTCGTTATGACAAAACACATTTCAAAGGTATGTCCCGCGAACGGTTTATACAGGCTTTAAGAGCCGAGGGGATTTCCACCGGTACAGGCTATGGCCGTTTAAACAGCGATCCATATGTGCTCGGCTTAACTCAAAACAAGTACTATTTAAAGATATACGGCGAGAAAATGATGAAACAATGGGTCGAACGTAACCGTTGCCCCATAAACGACAAACTGACAAGCGAACAATCACTCTGGCTTAGCCAAAGCGTACTACTTGGCTCAAGGCAGGATATGGACAAAATCGCCGAAGCCATACTTAAAATCAAAAAATACGCCAAGGAACTGATAGATAGCGAATAAATATTATTGAATCGTGGATGAAATCCCCAATTTGAAGAAGTTTGTTATTCGATCATTTCTTTGATCCATCGCTCTGAAAGGTTCGTCAATTCAATAAATTGTTCGACGGATAGTTGTTCGGGGCGTTTATCAAATACCGGCAATGAATAATCAGGAAAATCTTTCCCAAGTAAAGGTTTCATGGAGTTTCGTAAGGTTTTACGGCGTTGATTGAAAGATGTTTTGACTACCTGCTTGTATAGGTTTTCATTGCAGTTCAATTCTTTCCTGCTGTTTCGGGTCATCCTGATCACGGCGCTTTTGACTTTGGGGGGAGGGTTGAATACGGTTTCGCTTACGGTAAATAAATATTCGACATCATACCACGGTTGAATCAAGGCGCTGATGATACCGTATGTTTTTCTGCCCGGAGATGCGGCAAGGCGCTCGGCTACTTCTTTTTGAATCATTCCGGCACAACATACCACTTGCTCCTTGTATTCAAGCGCTTTAAAAAATATCTGGCTGGAAATATGATAAGGATAATTACCGATGATACAGAACATTTCCGGTACGGGATAAAGTCTGTTCAAGTTTAGTTTGAGAAAATCTTCCGCCCGGATACGCGCTTTCAACTCCGGAAAATGCTGATGCAGATAGGCGGCAGATTCTGCATCCATTTCCACGACCGTGAGGTCATGCCCTTCACTGATCAGGAATGTTGTAAGCGCGCCCATTCCCGGTCCAACCTCCAAAACAGGCATTCCGCGATAGCCTGACAGCGTCTCTGCGATCTGACGGGCAATACCGGGGTCTATCAAAAAATGTTGCCCCAATGACTTTTTTGCACGTATGGTTTTCATCTATTTGTAACAATTTTATTGCTTTTTTAAAGAATATCATTACCTTTGCATCTGCAAAGATATGAAAAATAAACAGGCAGACTATAAAAAAACATGGATTTAAAACAATTTTTCAATAAAGCAATCCGTATTTTACTTCCACTGACATTGGGTTGTTTGCTGCTTTGGTACTTGTACAAAGATCAGGATTGGAGTGAGATGACCGCAATCGTTAAAAAAGGAGTCCGGTTTGAAATTATTCTTTTATCCCTGATTTTCGGACCTGCTGCGAATGCAGTTCGCGGATTTCGCTGGGGGATGTTGATTGATGCGCTGGGTGTACGTGTGAAGCGGAAAAATACCATTTTGTCTGTCTATGGAAATTATGCGATCAACATGGTTCTTCCTCGCGTCGGCGAATTTTGGCGTTGCGGGGTGATTGCTAAATATGAAAAAATATCATTCTCCAAATTGCTCGGTACTATGCTGGTTGACAGGGTAATGGATACATTGGTCGTGGCTGCTTTGACTGTTTCGCTTTTTGTTTTTAATATCAGTTTCTTCAAAAAATATTTTTCAAAAAATCCGGATGTGCTTGGAGGCTTTTATGCCATGTTTACTTCGGTTTGGATGTACATCGGGCTTGCTGCCGTCGGTGTCGTTATTTGGCTGGTATTTACCAAATGGGAACATGTAGCTGTGGTGCAAAGGGGAAGAAATATTGTATTGAATGTGTGGGAAGGCATTAAAAGTCTTTGGAAGATGGAGCATAAATTTTACTTTTTCATTCAGACATTGCTAATTTGGGGTGGCTATTTTTGCTATTTCTATATCACTTTTTTTGCCTTTGACTTCACACACGATTTGGGTGTCCGGATCGGATTACTCGCCTTTACGATGAGTAGCCTTGGTGTTGCTGTTCCGGTTCAGGGAGGAATCGGCGTTTGGCATTTTATGGTGATATCCACATTGATATGTTTTGGAGTGGCAGATACCGATGCGGCTACATTTGCTTTCGTCGTCTATGCAGTCCAAACGATTTGGATCGTTATTGTCGGATTAGTGAGTATTGTCGCTTTACCTATCATCAATAAAGAACCGAAATTTCCGAAAAAGGCTGAATAAAAACAAAAATAATCATTGTCAATTCACAATTCAATAAACTATGTCAACAGAAATTAAAAATCTTCATCCCCAACCGGTCTGGAACTATTTTTATGATCTTACCCAAATTCCCCGGCCGACCGGACACATGAAAGCGGTAACCGAATATGTCATTGATTTTGGGAAAGCCCGGGAATTGGAAGTTAAACAGGACGAAGTAGGCAATGTTCTGATTCTCAAACCAGCTACACCCGGATTTGAAAAATGCAAACCGGTTGTTTTACAGTCACATTTAGATATGGTACCGCAAAAAAATTTGGCTGTATCGCACGATTTCCTGAAAGACCCTATCAATGCCTATATTGATGGCGATTGGGTGAAAGCCCGCGACACAACACTTGGCGCCGACAATGGGATCGGTGTGGCGTTGATGATGGCTGTACTTTCTGATAAAAACCTGAAACACGGACCTGTGGAATGTCTGTTTACAGTCGATGAAGAAGTTGGAATGGAGGGCGCTTTCGGCTTAAAATCCGACTTCCTTAAAGGTCGGATTCTGTTGAATTGTGATTCGGAAGAAGAAGGCGAACTTTTTGTGGGATGTGCCGGTGGAGCCGATTTGAATATCACGTTCCAATATAAAAAAGGATCCCCGCTGATTGAAGGAGATGTGCCTGTAAGAATCTTGTTGTCAGGACTAAAGGGTGGCCATTCGGGGGTTGACATCCATTTGGGTCGCGCCAACGCCAATAAACTGATGTTCCGGTTTCTCAAAGAAGTCATCCGTAACTTTGGCGCCCGCCTGTCCTTTATCGAAGGAGGTACCATGCGCAATGCGATTCCTCGCGAAGCGGTGGCTGTGATAACCCTGCCAAACGATAATGTCGAAGCGTTATGGGAGGTAGTTGCCGACTACCAGGATGCCTATCGTAAGGAATATGAAGGAATTGAAACAAATATATCCTTTACGGCAGAATTAACCGCACAACCTTCGACATTATTACCGGAAGAGGTTCAGGATGATTTGATTAATGCAATAGAAGGTTGTCAGAATGGTGTCATCAGTATGTTGAATGATTTTCCCGGAACCGTTGAATCGTCGTCCAATTTGGCGATTGTGAAATCATTGAAAGGCATGATTGAAGTTAAGATATTGGCTCGCAGCTCATCGGAGAGCCGCAAGGAAGCGCTTTGTTCGTCGCTGGAAAGCATTTTTTCGATGGCAGGGGCAAGAGTCGAATACGGCGGAGCCTACTGTGGCTGGCAGCCGGATATCAACTCGCCGATATTGAAACTTATGCAGGAAACGTATCAGAAACTGTATCACAAGAAACCTTCGGTGAAGGTTATTCATGCAGGATTGGAATGTGGTATTATTCAGGGAGTTTATCCTGATATGGATATGATTTCATTTGGCCCGGATTTGAAGTATCCGCATTCGCCCGATGAAGCGGTTCACATTGGTTCTGTTCAAAAAGTATGGGACTTTTTAGTCGCTACCTTAGCGCATAATCACTAAATTCTACATTGTTTTTAGCCATTCCGAAAGCAGTTCCGTCATTTGTTTGTGATACGGATAATTTTCGCGAAAGCCCCATCCGTGTCCGCCTGAGGGAAAAATATACAGGGCGGCCGGAATATCGTTGCGTTTGAGCGCTTCGTAATAAGCGATACCGTTTTCAGGCACAACAGCCTTATCATCATCGCTTAGTAGTAATATCGCCGGAGGGGTATTCACGTTGACTTGTTTTTCGTTCGAATATCTGTAAATGTCCGTTTTAGAAGGATTTTCTCCCAAAAGATTATTCCGCGATCCGCCATGTGTTAAATCCGTCATGGTGATGACGGGATAGAATAAAATTGAAAAATCGGGGCGCGTACTCGTGCCGGAAGTCGCAAAATGTGTCGACGCGGTCGATGCCAAATGCCCGCCGGCAGAGAATCCGCAAATGCCGATTTTGGAAGGGTTAATATCATACATAGCCGCATTTTCGCGCACATGACGGATTGCTTGATGCGCATCACTCAACGGCACTTCTTTATGTTTGTTCGGCATTCGATATTTCAAGATAAACGCCGCAATTCCTTCTTTATTCAACCATTTGGCAACCATCACGCCTTCATGGTCGAATGCCAATCCGGAATAGCCGCCACCCGGACATATCACAACAGCCATGCCTGTTCTTTTTGCTTTTTCAGGCAGATAGATTGTCAAATCCGGCACAGTTACATTAGATATACTTGCGCCATCATTCCTGATCACTATTTCTCCCGTCAGTTCATTGCTGTTCGGAGGATTCCCTTCCCATAATTTAATCACTTGCTGCGCATGGATGACGGTTGCAAAAACAAAGAGAGAACTGAACAGGAGAACTGTCCTCACATAGTGATTTTTAATAATGTTCATATTCATTTGATTCATTTATTTTGCTTGTTTATAATCAAACGTTTGATTGTTCGAATTATTTATCGAAATATTTTTTTTACACGTGCAAAGGTAATGAAATAAAAAATGTCGGACAACTGTTATTCAAAAAAGTTTTTTTGTGTACTTTTGTCGTTTTGGTTGGAATTTTTGATGAAACAGAAAAATATTGTTGAATACGAAAACGATGCGTATATCCGGATCAAGGGCGCACGTGTTAATAATCTGAAAAATATAGATGTAGAGATTCCTCGCGACAAGTTTGTTGTGATTACCGGCTTATCGGGCAGCGGGAAGTCGTCGCTTGCTTTTGATACATTGTATGCTGAAGGACAGAGGAGGTATGTCGAGAGCCTGTCGGCGTATGCCCGTCAATTCCTTGGGCGGATGAACAAACCGGAGTGCGACTATATCAAAGGGATACCTCCGGCTATTGCAATCGAACAGAAGGTGAATGTCCGGAATCCACGATCGACAGTCGGCACTTCGACCGAAATCTATGAGTACCTCCGCTTATTGTATGCCCGGATAGGGAAAACCATTTCTCCGGTTTCGGGGCAAGAGGTGAAAAAGCATCAGGTCAGTGATGTGGTAGCGAAGGCGTTAAGTTATCCCATAGGGACACGGTTTGCGATCTATGCGCCTGTCATCTTGCCCGAAGGGCGTAGTATGGTAGAGCAATTGAAAATACTTCAGAAAGAGGGGTATACGCGAATAGAGGTTGATGGGAAGGTTTATCGGATCGGGGAGGTGACGGATGGTTCTCAGTTCCGGTTTTCAGACCCCGAAACCCGAAACCCCGAAACCGATGTTGAACTATTGATCGACCGCCTACAAGTTACAGACGACAAACTATTGAAAAACCGTTTGGCCGATTCAGTCGAAACTGCTTTTTTCGAAGGGCATGATTGCTGTCGGTTGCGTATCTTTTTACCGGACCATACCGAACTGTTTGAATTTTCGAAGAAGTTCGAAGCCGATGGGATCACGTTTGATGTGCCTTCCGATCTGATGTTCAATTTCAATAATCCGGTCGGAGCTTGTCCCGTTTGTGAAGGTTTTGGCAAGGTATTGGGCATTGATGAGAATTTGGTGATCCCCGACAAGAGTTTATCGGTCTTTGAGGGGGCTGTAGCTTGCTGGCGTGGAGAAGTGATGAACGAATGGCTGCGTGGTTTTATCAACAAAAGCGCCCGCTGCGATTTTCCGATTCACCGGGCATATTACGACTTGACCGATGCAGACAAGGATCTTTTGTGGCGCGGCGCCAAAGGGATTCAGGGAATTGACGCATTTTTTGCGTTTGTTGAAGAAAACCTGTATAAAATTCAATACCGCGTAATGCAGGCTCGCTACCGGGGCAAAACGGTTTGTCCGTCGTGCAAAGGCGGACGGCTTCGTCCGGTTGCACAATATATAAAAGTTGGAGGGAAATCAATCTCAGAAGTGGTAAAGACACCTGTAACAGAGTTAAAACTTTTTTTTGACCGGCTTCAACTGAATGAAACCGATGCTTTGGTCGCTAAACGACTGTTGACGGAGATCAACAACCGCTTACAGTTCCTGCTCGATGTCGGTTTAGGCTATCTGACCATCGACCGTCTTTCATCTACCCTGTCAGGCGGCGAAAGTCAACGTATCAATCTGGTCACTTCGTTGGGAAGCAGTTTGGTCGGTTCATTGTATATTCTGGACGAACCGAGTATTGGCTTACATTCGCGCGACACGAAATTGCTTATTGATGTGCTGCGACAGCTTCAGAGGTTGGGAAATACGGTTGTTGTTGTTGAGCACGATGAGGAAATTATCCGTAATGCCGATTATATCATAGACATCGGCCCCAATGCCGGCAGGTCGGGAGGCAAAATCGTGTATCAAGGGCCTGTCGACCGTTTAGAGCCTGAAAGTGATAGCCATACCGTACGCTATCTGACAGGAAAAGAAACCATTCAAAAACTTGAAT
>JAIRJR010000389.1 GCA_031260575.1 Tannerella sp. | reverse complement strand
AGTTTGATGGTATGTAAATCATATAACTCAATCCTGTTCAGGTACATCTGTGTAAGCGCCCGATACGTGAGTTTGCCTGACCTTACCAGGTTTTGCAAATCCATAATCGTGACTTTTTGCAAGTCGGCCACCAACTTGTCTAATGCAACTTGCAATGCCAAACGGGCTATGTTCAGTTGCTCGCCTGTCGATTCTATCCTCGCCATTGTACCCTCCGCTTTTTGAAGCGCATGCGCGACCTGATCGGCATACATGGCGGGATAGGCGCTTAAATCAATCCTTTTGGTATGGGTTATCAGTGTCTTTAGCTGTTCTGATATTTCGGCGCGTTCAGGCGGATCAGATGCTTTTGCCGGTATCGTACCGATTGTCAACAAACTAATTGCGATCAACCGCAATAAAAAAAACCTGCTCCCCGTCCATAACCTTTGATCAGTTTGTTCCATGTCTTCAGAATGATTGAATCCTTGTTTTTTCGGAGTAAAGATACAATTTTTTGGAATAACAAATAAAAAAATGATTTTTATTTTGTACTCCGCGCAACTAGCACTATCTTTGCACAAAATATCATTATTTACTATTTTTAGTTATCATAATGGACGAAGGACCGTATCATAGTTGCAGTAAACAGGAGTATTAACATTTCTGTAAGGTCGTCTTTTCCTTACAGATATAGATAAATGTAAGGAGGAATTATATGGTAAATAAAATAAAGCATATCCATTATCTTGTTGAAGAAAGGGATTGGAAACAACTGAAAAGTGAACTGACCCACCTTTCGCCTCAGGAAACGGCTGAGGTTATTGAAAATCTATCCAAATCGGAGCAAATCATTTTGTTTCGCTTGTTGTCGCGCGAATCGGCTAAAGAAACCTTCCAGTACCTTTCGTACGAAGAACAGGAATCAATCATCGAGGGATTGGCAAAAGACAGTAAAAGATTGACAGATCTTTTAAACGACCTTGACCCTGACGACCGTACGGCATTTTTCGAAGAGTTGCCGGGTAAGGTCAGCCAGCGTTTGATGCAAATGCTTACGAAAAAAGAACGGGATATCGCGACCCGTCTGTTGGGTTACCCCGAAGAGAGTATCGGTCGTCTGATGACGCCCGATTATGTAGCCATCCGGTCGTATTTTACGGTGAGTGAGGCTTTGGAGCATATTCGACGTTTCGGGCAAGATGCTGAAACCTTAAATGTGATTTATGTAGTCGATGATCAATGGCGGTTGGTGGATGACATCAAAATCAGGATACTTTTATTGGCTTCGCCCGATCAAGTCATTTCCGAACTTTCGGACAACCGTTTCGTTGCGTTAAATGCCTACGACGACCAGGAAGTCGCGATCCAGGTCTTCCAGGACGAAGACCGCGTGGCTTTGCCTGTTGTCGATTCGGATGGCGTATTGATAGGGATTATGACAATCGACGACGTGATGGATATCGCCGAAGAAGAGAGCACGGAAGACTTCCATAAATTCGGCGCAATCCGGGACACAATTGTCAATCCGCTGAAAGCAAGACTTCTATCTCTTTATAAGCAACGCATAGTATGGTTAATCACCTTGGTGTTTGTAAATGTTTTTTCGGGCGCTGCGATTGCAGGATATGAAAAGGTGATACAGTCGGTTGTGGCTTTGGTATTCTTTTTGCCTTTGTTGATCAATAGTGGTGGGAATGCAGGCTCACAATCAGCTACTTTGGTGATCCGGTCGCTTGCAGTGGGTGAAATAGAAATTAAAGACTGGTTTCGGCTGTTAAGCAGGGAATTGATTGTATCATTGCTGCTCGGATTAACCATGGCAGCCGGTGTGGCGCTTATCGCGAATCTACGAGCGCCGGAGGTAATGATTGTGGTAGCATTGACCATGGTATTGATTGTAATAACAGGTAGTTTGATCGGATTATTGCTTCCGTTTATCTTCACGAAACTCAAAATGGACCCGGCAACAGCAAGCGCTCCGCTCATCTCTTCGATTTCCGATATCACAGGAATCCTAATCTATCTTTCGATGGCGACCTGGTATTTCGGAAGATGATAAAAATATCTATACATTTCAAAAAAAAGTATTAACTTTACCGCGTGATAATAGATTGTTAACTCATAATCCTTTTTTGATATGCAACATTTTGACCGTCGTGATTTTTTAAAAACAGTGACTGCAGGCGTGGCGTTTGCAGGTATGCCGTCTCCATTTTACAGTTGTACAACGGAAATAAAAAACAAACTGCCCCGTTGGCGAGGATTTAATATCCTCGACTTTTTCTCACCCCGACCTTTCAGCTACAGACGTTTTGAGGCGGCTGTGCAGGATTTCCAATGGATGGCGGATTGGGGTTTCGACTTTGTCCGTTTTCCGATCGCCTATCCGGGTTATCTGAAATACAATCAGGCAAGCGGGATACCCATTACCCCCGAAGAAACCGTCGACTTCAATGAAGAAGCAGTCGAAATCATCGAAAGGACGGTCGATGCCGCCAATCGTGCAGGATTGCATGTCAGCCTGAACCTGCACCGTGCTCCCGGATTTTGTATCAATGCCGGATTCGAAGAACCGTTTAACTTGTGGAAAGACAATGAAGCCCAACATGCATTTTATACCCATTGGGAGATGTGGGCTACCCGGTTCAAAAGCGTTTCACCCCGACTGTTGAGTTTTGATTTGGTGAATGAGCCTTGCTACAAGGAAGATATGAACGATCAGTTTTGTCCGTCTACTGCCATTCCGGGAGAGACCTATCGCAAAGTAGCCAAAGGTTGCCTCGATGTGATACATAAACATAACCCCGACCGATTGGTGGTGGCGGATGGCAATCATGGAGGGTCGTTGGTGACGCCCGAACTGGAAGATTTACCCATCGCACAAAGTTGCCGCGGATATTATCCGCATTACGTCTCTCATTATCGCGCCGGCTGGGTTTGGCAAAATCCCGACGACGCACCCATTCCGGTCTGGCCGGGGGTGATCGATGGTAAAGAATTTAACCGGAAGGTATTGGATGATTTTTACCGGCCGTGGATCGATCTTGTAAAGAGAGGGGTGGGGGTGCACTGCGGCGAGTGCGGATGTTATCGTGAGACACCTCATGAGGTGTTTCTTGCTTGGTTCGAAGACCAGCTGGATATCCTTACCTCGCACGGAATAGGGTGGGGCTTGTGGAACTTCAGGGGCGACTTCGGACTGATGGATTCGGGCCGGAGCGATGTGCAGTATGAGGACTTCAACGGGCATCAATTGGACAGGAAATTGTTAACGTTGTTACAGAAACATTAACGATGGTTTTAACAGGTATGGTTTGATTAACATGAATATTCGTTTTAGAATTTAATAATATGATAACAAGACGTGATTTTTTGAGAACGACGGCTGTTGCTGCCG
>JAIRJR010000366.1 GCA_031260575.1 Tannerella sp. | reverse complement strand
ATTGGATATGGTGAAAATAGTTTAAGAAGCGGATTAACCTGTATGCTTCCGCGCTTTCCACATCCATTTCCCGTATTTGACTTAAAACCGGTTCTGCGAATTTGCGTAAAACACCCAATTCGTAAATCATTGCACTATTAAACAGTGCATTGGCATTTTCCTGGTAGGGAAAAATCCATTTTTCTTCGCCTTTCCTGACCCGCGGCCATGCTGCAATCGTATCTTTTGCCGAGTAGCCCCTCGAACGGTAATCGCGAACAATGCGTCGCAACAACCGGTTGTCGGTCGTAGGAATCCAGTTATGACCGTCTAATGCTATGGTAGTCAGGGCTGAAACATAGACCCGGAAGATATATTCAGATGGGAGGGAAGCGGTTAATTCCGGGTTTAATCCATGAATACCTTCCAAGAGCAAAACCGAATTTTTCTTCATTTGGATTTTTTCGCCCCGGTAAAACCGTTTTCCTTCCTTAAAATCGAATTTAGGGATATCAACTTCTTCTCCGGCGATCAATTTCAATAAGTCTTGGTCGAAATAAGGAATGTCAATGGCATGAAGCGATTCGAAATCATATTCGCCGGTTTCGTCTCGCGGCGTATCAGCACGGTTCAGGTAATAGTCGTCAAAAGAAATCCCAACCGGATGCAACAGATTGGTAAGTAGCTGTATTTCCAAACGTTTACAAAAGGTTGTCTTCCCTGACGACGAAGGCCCTGCGATCAGCACCACACGGACGCCATCTTGATAGCGTTTCGCAATTTCTTCAGCAATATTGGCAATCTGTTTTTCCTGCATGGCTTCCGAAACCTTGATGATTTCTGTAGCATTTCCATTCATAACAGCCCTGTTCAGATCTCCGACATAGTTTATTCCCAGCATCCTTTGCAAAGCCATATGTTCTTTATAGGCTTGAAACATTTTATGCTGTGGTACGATTTGAGGGAGTTGGTTGGGACTGCTCGATTGCGGAATCTGAAGTAAAACGCCATCTTCGTATGGGACAAGGTCAAATAAATAAATATATCCTGATGAAGGGACTAAGCATCCGTAATAATAGTCGATATATCCATCCATCTCATAATAAGAAGTATAAGCCATTCCCGCCGTTTCGATCAATAACGCTTTATCATTCATACCCAAATTACGGAACAATTCAATGGCGTCGGGTGTCCGGATCGTATGCAGATTAAACGGAATATCCGCTTCAATGATTTGCCGCATCCTTTTTTTGATCTGATCGACTTCTTCCTTTTGGATTACCCTTCGATCCTCAAACGCACAATAGTACCCTTTGGACACAGGATGTTCGAGCGTAAAAGCAGCATTGTGATAGATATCACTCACTGCCTTTGAAAGAATATAGCAAATCGAACGAAGATAAGTCCTGGATCCGGCCTGTTGTGTAATGTCCAAAAATTCAATATCTTTCGGATGCCAACAACGCCAATCCAATCCCTCGACCCGTTGATTGACTCGTGCGCTGATGGGACGATAACGGAGGGGAGTGCCCACCATCCTGTAAATCTCTTTCAAAGTAGAACCAACCGGCACTTCCTTGTATACTTGATTGTTTTTACAGTAAATCGTAATTGTTCCTTGTTCAATCGTTTCCATAAGTATTTTCTATTTATCAATGAAGTAATTTTTTCGCAGTCATGTAATGACCATCATTTGAACCGTTTATTTAATTCGTCGTCAGCCAAAACCGACATGATTGTTTTACCGTCGGGCGTTAAGTTGTTGGCTTCCATCGAGAAGAGAGATGCGATCATGGCTTCCATTTCTTCAATGGATAAGGATTTTCCGGACCGGATGGCAGCGGATTTAGCCAACGACAAAGCAAACATCTCTGATTTTTCTTTTTTCAGCGAATTTTCCGATGTCATCACTTGCTGTACAATCTCCTTTAGCAATGCTACGGGATTGCGGTCGCGCACGCCGGCCGGAACGCCGTTGATGGAATAGCAATGGTTGCCTATCGGACTGATATCAAACCCCAACCACTGTATTTCATCCGTCAGGGTTGGTATCAAAGCAGCTTCGGATGGGGTGAATTCTACGATTTCGGGAAACAACATTTGTTGCGAGATGCTTTTTTGCAATTTGATATTTGAGATGTACTGTTCGTACAGGATGCGGACATGCGCCCTGTGTTGATCTATTAACACCAAACCCGATTTTAAAGAGGTAATAATAAATCTGTTCTTGTATTGGAAACAGGGGGGGGAAATATCCGCAAATAATAATTCCTGATCTTCTTCTTTATCCGACAGAGAGATCCTAACAGGCAATGTGCCGGATGACGTCATCTGATCCTGCTCAAAACTTTCAGATAATTCTTCCCAATTTTGTTTGATTGGAGACAAAGGTCGAAAAGGATCGTAGCCCGGTTTCATTTGAATTTCGGGTGTATCGGCATATTTCCCCATGGCGGGATTATAAACCGGTATATGAATCGCATCTTCCGTATTAAAATCAAGAATCGCATTTGATTTGCCTAAAGCTTCCCGAACAGCAGACGAAAGGATTTGCCAGATCGGTTGTTCGTTTTCAAATTTGATCTCAGTCTTTGTCGGATGGATATTTACATCAATGGAAGAAGGGTCTAAAACCAGGTAGATAAAATAATCCGGAATGTCGCCTTCGGGTATTAATGGTTCATAAGCGTTCATAATCGCTCGATGAAAATAGGGGTGTCGCATATATCGTCCGTTCACAAAAAAATAATTCAGGGAACCCTTGCGTTTAGCCGAATCCAATTGCCCGATAAAACCGGTGATTTTGATAAGGGAGGTCTCCGCTTCCATCGAGAGCAATTGTGCATTTATTTTTTTTCCGAAAATATTGAGAATGCGCCGGCGCAAACCCGAAGCAGGTAAGTGCATCACTTCTTTGTCGTTATGCAAAAGTATACACTCAATTTGGGGTTGGGCTAAAGCGACCCGCTCAAACTCGGTGATGACATTACGAAATTCTGTTTCGTTGGTTTTAAGGAATTTCCGGCGGACAGGCACGTTATAAAACAGGTTTTTTACAGTAAACGTACACCCTTCGTTACACGCATCCATGCTGATGTTATCGAGCATTGAACCGGAAATAGTGAGTTTGGTTCCTACTTCGGCGCCTCTCAGGCGCGTCCTCAATTCAACCTGCGACACAGCTGCAATCGAAGCCAAGGCTTCTCCCCGGAATCCCATGGTACGCAAGGCATAGATATCTTGCGCGCTTGCGATTTTTGAAGTAGCATGGCGTTCGAATGCCATCCGGGCATCGGTTTCCGACATCCCTTTGCCATCGTCGATCACATGAATCCGCGAGCGGCCGGCTTCGCTGACATTGACGACGATTCGTCGCGCTTCGGCATCTACGGCATTTTCCATCAATTCTTTCACAACAGACGCAGGCCGCTGAATGACTTCGCCGGCAGCAATCTGATTGGCAATATGATCCGGCAGCAGATGAATAATATCACTCATGGCATATCATTTTCATTGGGAGAAATTAAACCGGTTGCTTCGTTGGGGTATATCTTCTGTTTTGGTTTGTACGTTGCGGAAGATATCATCCGGATCAAGCGGTCGCAAATAGTCGTACCAATAGAATCCTTTCAATAGTTTCTGATCAGGTTGCAGGTCGGGGATGGGCGTCATTTTCCCTTGCGATTCCGACCAAAGGGATAGTTGATCCAACTTGTTATCTTTAAGTGTCATGCGTAGATAAGGGCTTTTGGTTTCATTCAGCCCTATCTTCGAACCATCTGCTTCGAATGGGTAATAGATGCTTTCCGCATTCCCGCTGACATCAATGCTTCGCACTTCTTTTCCTTCAAACCAGGCTATCAAATCGCTGCCTTTCAATTGATTGTAATAGGAAGAATCTAATGCTTCAATGGCAAATGCAAATTGAATCACATGGACATGATCCACTGTGCTGTCCTTCATAAATATCACAATGGTATCGCCAAAGAGTTGGTATTGTTCGTTCCATAAAACAGGGGCGGTATACATATACAGGACGGAATCTTTGGTGTTAAACTGCAATGAATCGCAAACCCCCTGAATATCGAACCGGTAAAAACGCACATGATGAAATGCTTTCACTTCGCGGGCGGTCGAATCGATTTTGACGAGTTGAAACGTATCGGCATGGATATACAGTGTATCGCCTTGTGAAAATTCAATGCAACGGGCGCTATCGGTAGCAAAGGCAAATTCCGTTTTTTCGTCGTAATAACCGTAGTGTCCCGTCAGGATGACCTTTTCCAATGTATCGTGCATGAAAATATTGCCGAAGGTTTCGCCAAAACCTGCATCACGGTCGTACCGGATGGAATCGCCGATTAAGACCCTGTTCCCGGTGTAAACCTGCGAACGGTCTAATAAAAGCGATGTATTATTATGGGTATCATACCATCCTCTCGACGAATGAACGGTGCTGCTATCGGAAACAATCACCGAAGGGCCTAAGATTGTTGCGATTTTTGTTTCGGTGTGATAGTGTAATGTATCCGAATTCAGAACAAATTTAGGATTATCAAGTTGTACATTGTCATTGAAAACGGCTAATTTGGTGCCCGGCGAATATTGTCCGTAGAGAGAGGTAAGCTCATTTTCGGCATCCACAATCATCCCGCCTTCAAAGTAATATCCAATATCTTCCTCGCGGTTGTAATTAAGGCTATCCGTGAAAAGCGTTATAATAGAGGTATCGGGCTGTATACTCTCCATCCTGACTTTGTAACGGAGTTTGGCTATACGGGTATTTCCATCGTAATGAAGGTAATCGCCGAAGACAAACAATGTATCACCCTGTTCCATCCGAACCCGGCTGAATGCTTCGAGTGTATTGGTTTGATTGTATAAATAGGCGCTGTCGCAATACATGAACGAACTGTCGTGGCGAAACACGACATTACCCATTAGTAAAATCCTGTCTTTCTCAATGTCCTCATCGTATATTTGTTCGTCGGCATATTCCAGGTAAATTTTTGTTTTTTCCTGCGAGGTTTTTGCCGGCTGTTGCGAAAAGACAATGATGGATAACAAAAACAGGAAGACAACGGCGCATGTAAACTTATCAACCATTCATCACTATTCTTTGACCCATCCCGGATATTGAAAATCACAATTACGCCAACCTTCGGAGATCTGCACATACGTGGATTTCTGCTTCTTGGCAACCCACTCCCGCAACAACTCATCCGTTCTCTGATTTTCAACGATTGATCGCAAAGCTTGGAAGTCGTCGGTCAGGTTTGCTCGATGGCTTAGCGTCCTTGTTTTTAGTTTGACAATGGCAATCACATCTTTTTGCTGCGGATCCAATTTCATCCTGAAAGGTTGGGATATTTCGCCGACTTGCATTCCATCAATGACGATTGCAATTTCCGGTGGCAATTCCTGCATTTCAAACTTGGGTGTTCCGTAATGGACGCTTTCCATTTTATTAACCATCAGCCCTTTGTTGTTTCGTGTGTCCTTATCGAAAGAAATATAGGTGGCTGCATCTTCGAAGGTATACTCTTTCTCTTGAATTTTTGCATAGACCGTATCCATACGGGCGGTTGCTTCAAGTAATTCATTATCCGATACACGGGGTCGTAAAAGGATATGGCGGCAATTAATCCGGTCGCCGAGTTTTTGAACCAATTGAATGATATGAAAACCGTATTCTGTTTCAACAATATTCGAAACTCTTTTCGGATCAGAGAGGTTGAAAGCGACATTGGCAAATTCCGGCACTAAATTCCCTTTGCTCATCATGCCCATTTCTCCTCCTCTCCGTGCCGATTCCGGATCTTCGGAATAGAGAATGGCCAGCATGGAAAATTCCCTCGTTCCGTTATGAACCTGATCTGTAAAATCCCGTAACCGGGCTTTGATGGCATCGATTTCTTCAAGGGGGATTTTGGGTTCGAGCATGACAATTTGTACTTCGACGGTAGTTGGTATGGTTGGCAAACTGTCAGGCGAAATATTCCTGAAGTACCTGCGTACTTCTGAAGGAGTCAATTTGATTTCACCGACGATGTGTTGTTTCATCTTCTCCACAATCATCTGTTCACGATAGATCGTTTTTTGTTCTTCTTTGATTTGCGACACTTTCTTGTTCCAATACTCTTCCAATTTTTCCCTCGACCCGAATTCATTGATCAAGCTGTTGACCCTTGCATCTACCGCACGAATCACTTGTCCTTCCTCTACTTCGATACTGTCGATTTTTGCCTGGTTCAAAAACAATTTTTGGATGGCAATTTGTTCGGGGATAAAACAATAGGGGTCGTTTTCGAACCGCATCCTTTGGCTTTGCATAACCAGTCGTTGGCTTTCCACTTCCGAACGCAGGATGGCTTCATCGCCGACTACCCACACAATTTCATCTAATACATTATCCTGGCTGTGAAGGACAAAACACAGATTGCCTGCCAGTAACATAATCAAAATCAACCCTTTCTTCATCATAATCCATATTTTATTTTTGATTGGTAAAAAAATTCACTTCTCCTTTACGAATAGCATCCTGATAGAGTTCTTCTTCGAATGTATTCTGAAAATCCATCTTCCGTTTATTAATGATCAATTCGAGAATTTGAGCATCGGCATATTCATAGGGCGCTGCGTTTCCCGGAAGTTGATATTCGGAAATGTTCAAAAAATAGCAAAATGTACTGTCTTTCGTTTCCACCGTTTTATTTGATTGCAAATACCGGGATTTATCGGATACATCAATGGGTATTTTATCCAATACCTCGTCAAAATCCACCCAGCGGTCGTAAAAATAATCATAGACCGATGCATTCTTGATGCTGTATTTTTCGATACTTTCCAACTCTTTGGGGTCTTGCGATTTATACCATTTTCTCACGTTCTGTAACTCCGGGGCTTCAATGGGTATTTTCAGGAATAATCCTTTTATAAGATATTTGTCTAAAATGAATTTTTCCGTATTTATTTCATAATAAGACATTTTCTCATCTTCGCGGATTTCGGCAGTCAATCTGCTACGAATCATATATTCCAAATAGCGATGTCGAAGTAATGACCGGCGATAATCTTCTACCAACCGGTTGATATCGGCTTCTTCTTTCCCGATATTTTGTTGGGCAACATCGAAAACCAATATATCTTTAATCCATTTTTTCACATAATTCTCTGCGATCAATAAACTGTCGGATGTAGATATATTTTTGGGAATGATTTTTTCCACATCATTCCGGTACAAAGAATTGCCATGTACCTTCACCAGCACATCTTCATCGCTCCCTGTTTTTGCCGGACGACATGCCGACAGAAACCCTAAAGAAGTTATCAGGAAGAAAGTAGCCGCACATCTCATCATTGTCTAATTCAGATACTTCTTCAAATTATTCAATACTTTCCGGTTAATTGTCACCTTGTATTTTTTGTTTAATTCAGTCATCCACTCCCGTTCCAAATTTTCCTGTTCTTCAACAGGCTTACTCCATACTTTGGTGTCGCTCACTTCAAAAAGTAAGATGCCGTCGTGATACTCCTTAATCAACGATAAAAATTCCGGATCATTTTCTAAACTTTTTTTCACCAATTCCGAAATGATTTCCCCGACAAACAGGGCATATTGTTCTTTGAAATAATCTCCCGAATAGGTTTTTTGCGATTGAGGTTTCAACCGGATATAGTCGGCAAATTCATATTGCGGATGGGGACTGCCGTTGATATGCATAAGCGTCTTTTCCATAACGGTTGCACGGTTATAAAAAGCGGTGTCGGTAGGGAAATAGTCGTCACAAAGTTTTAACATTTCATCAAAGGCCTCCTGATTAAGGGCATAGCCCATTTTTACTTTCCGGCGTTCCATAAAAACTTTACGTAATTCGTGGTTCCAATCTCCTTGTTGCATTGTCATTAGAAGAGATTGTTGCATTTCTTCAAAAGTGGGATAACCTTTCTTTTCAATTAATTTAATGATATGATATCCAACCCGGGTTCGCACCGGCTTGGATACATCTCCGATATTTTCCAATGCGAAAGCAGCCTGTTCAACCGGCAGAACCATCGCCCCCATGCCAAAGGGTGGCAAAACGCCGCCGTTGTATTTTGTGTTTTCATCGAACGAATAGTATTTGGCTAACTCCGCAAAATCTTCTCCATTTTTAATTCTTTCATACGCTTCATTGGCTGTTTTCAACATGGCCTCATCGTTTTCCTGTCCTTCGGGTTCCGGTGATTGAATCAATATTTGCGCTACCTGGATTCTTTCCGAATCGGCAACTTTTCTGTTCAATTGGATGATATGAAATCCCAAAGGCGATCGAGCAGGCGGTGAAATTTCTCCGGGCGACATGGCATAAACCACATCAATCAGTTCTTTAAAAGTCTGCAATGGAATCACATAAGGTACCTGCTCGCAAAATACGCGCGATCCTTCAACTTCTTCTAACGATTTCCCGACCGTCATCAAATCTTCTCCGGCTTTGATTCGTTTGTATATTTCATTGGCTTTAAGAAAGACTTCGAGCGTATCTTTTGGCAATGATTTTTCAGGTAGCAGAAAAACGATATGATTCAGCGACAAACTTTCTTTTCCCATTTCATAGATTTTTCGCACAACTTGTTCTTCTCCCTCTCTATCAACAAGATAATTCTCTATCAATTGGGCCTGGTAAGAAGTCAATTCAGTCTGAAATCCCATTGATTCGTCGATTCGCAGGGATTTTGCATCTGCTACTTTCAGTTTGAAATTCTTGAATAACTCCACATCGTTTTCCAATGACTTTTTATTCAGGAGATTAACTTCACTGTCTTTTTTTGCCAGAAAAAGAAATTCCGAAAGTGGGATTTCCATGTCTGCAACAGTCATGATCACAGGGTCTTCTTTCTGCTGAGCAAAAGTGAAACAAATATTTAGTCCCAACAGCAACACAAAAACTTTTTTCATATCTATTCTTTTAATGCATCAAATATAACGTTTTTTTCTGTTTTTTATTTTATCAAGCATTAATTGGCCAGTTCGGAAAGGAATTTTATACGTATCAATCTGATTTCTTCTTCTGTAAAGTCACTGCCGAGTTGGGTGATGGCTTCTTCCAAATTGTCGGTTTCCGATGCCTTGAAATAGTCGAAAATTTCCTGGATATGGTCTTCATCCATTGCTTCGTTGATGAAATAGTCAATATTGATCCGCGTACCTGAATAAACGATGGTTTCAATTTCATCCAATAGTTCGTCAAATTCCAACCCCTTTGCCGTAGCGATATCATCCAATGCCACCTTACGGTCGATACTTTGAACGATCCACACCTTCAGTTTTGATTTATTGGCTACCGTTCGAACCCGTAAATCTTCGGGGCGTTCGATTTCATTTTCATCTACATATTTTTTGATGATTGAGACAAATTCGGTGCCGTACCGCTTTGCTTTACCCGCCCCAACGCCCGGTATATTTTGCAGTTCTTCTAAAGTGACCGGATACGTGGTGGCCATGGCTTCCAATGACGGATCCTGGAATATGACGAAAGGCGGCACATTCAGTTGTTTCGATAATTTCTTGCGAAGGTCCTTCATGATCGAGAAAAGTGTGGGGTCTACTGCTGACGACCCTCCGCTCCGCACGGTGTTTTCGTTTTGGTCGTCATCGTCGAATTCGTTGTCTTTTACGATTTTGAACGAAACCGGATTGACCATGAAATCTCTTCCTTTGGGCGTAATCTTTAATAATCCGTAATTTTCAATCTCTTTGATTAAATAGCCGGCAATCAATGCTTGACGGATGACGGCGCTCCAGCTTTTTTCATCTTCATCTTGACCCGAACCGAAAATCTCCAATTCATTATGTTCATACGACATGTTTTCGGCCGACTCGACGCCTAATAATATATTGATTATGTATTCGGCTTTATATCTTTCTTTTAATGTGTCAATCACGTCCAATACGGCAAGCAATAATTCCTGCGATTCTTCCATTTTCTTGGGTTTTAAGCAATTATCACAACATGCACAATCATCTTCTAAATAATCTTCTCCAAAATAATGCAATAACACTTTCCTGCGGCATACAGCGGTTTCGGCATACGCAGCGGTTTCGAGCAACAATTGTTTCCCGATTTCCTGTTCCACAATGGGTTTCCCTTGTAAAAACTTTTCTAATTTCAGTAAATCCTTATTCGCATAGAATGCAATACATTGGCCTTCGCCTCCGTCACGACCGGCTCTGCCTGTCTCCTGGTAATACCCCTCCAAACTTTTCGGAATATCATAGTGGATGACATAGCGTACATCAGGTTTGTCGATACCCATACCGAAAGCAATGGTAGCCACAATCACTTCGGCTTCTTCCATCAAGAAAGCATCCTGGTTGGTGGAACGCACCTGCGATTCCATTCCGGCATGATAAGCCAATGCGTTAATCCCATTTGCACACAGGATATCGGCAAATTCCTCCACCCTTTTCCGGCTCAAACAATAAATAATCCCCGATTTCCCTTCGTTGTTTTTGATATATTTGATGATTTCACGATCAATGTCATTCCCTTTTTGACGTACTTCATAATATAAATTGGGGCGATTAAATGAGGATTTGAAGACCGTCGCTTCAATCATCCCTAAATTTTTCTGGATGTCGTGCTGTACTTTAGGGGTAGCGGTCGCTGTCAGCGCAATCAAGGGGCGAGTTCCTATTTCATTGATCATGGGTCGAATCCGCCTGTATTCCGGTCTGAAATCATGTCCCCATTCCGAAATACAATGCGCTTCGTCGACGGCATAAAAAGAAATGTTTATATTTCGCAGAAAATCAATATTTTCACCCTTTGTCAAAGATTCAGGCGCTACATACAATAATTTTGTACGCCCCGATAGAATATCTTTTTTCACTTGCTCGATAGCCATCTTGTTCAGCGATGAATTGATAAAGTGAGCCACTCCATCTTCTGCACTGAAATTACGCATGGCATCCACCTGGTTCTTCATGAGTGCGATCAGGGGTGAGATCACCAAAGCAGTTCCTCCCAAAAGCAATGAGGGTAGTTGGTAGCAAAGTGATTTTCCACCTCCTGTGGGCATTAACACAAAGGTATCTTTTCCGGCTAAGACATTTTCAATAATTGCTTTCTGATTGCCTTTGAATTTATCAAAACCAAAATGATGGGTCAATGCTGATGTGATGTCTTGTTCATTTCTCATTTCAATTCGTGATTTTTGCATCTAAGCGATTTGTAAACGGTTCGTATCTGTTCTTTCAAAATGTTCAATCGCGTAATCTAACGTAATGGAGAGACTTCTTGTGTCGCATGAGGGCAACTCATACATCGCATCCATCATCATCGCTTCCACAATCGAACGCAAGCCGCGGGCGCCTAACTTAAATTCAATGGCTTTATCCACTACATATTCATAAACATTTTGATCAAACATGAGCGTGATTTGATCCATTTCAAACAATTTGATGTATTGTTTGATGATGGAATTTTTCGGCTCGGTCAGGATCCGGCGGAGCGCTATCCGGTCTAACGGCTCTAAGTAGGTCAGAATAGGCAGGCGTCCAATGATTTCCGGTATCAGTCCATACGACTTCAAATCGGTCGGGGTAATGTATTTCAATAAATTCTCCCGATCAATCACTGCCGTATTTTTTTGTGCCGTATACCCGACAACGCGCGTATTTAAACGCTGGGCAATTTTCTTTTCAATTCCATCAAACGCGCCGCCGCAAATAAACAGTATATTCCGCGTATCCACAGGAATCATCCGTTGCTCCGGGTGTTTACGCCCGCCCTGAGGCGGCACATTGACAATTGAGCCTTCTAACAATTTGAGTAATCCCTGTTGAACACCTTCGCCACTTACATCGCGGGTAATGGAAGGATTGTCTCCTTTCCGGGCGATCTTATCCAATTCATCGATAAAAACAATCCCTTGCTGGGCTTGTTCAACGTTATAATCTGCAACTTGCAACAGGCGGGTCAATATACTTTCAATATCTTCGCCGACATAACCTGCTTCAGTCAATACGGTAGCATCGACGATACAGAAAGGTACATGTAATTTTTTAGCAATCGTATGTGCCAACAGCGTTTTTCCCGTTCCGGTAGCGCCAACCATAATAATATTCGACTTTTCAATCTCCACATCATCGGTTGTTTTTCTTTGACTCAACCGTTTATAATGGTTATAAACCGAAACAGATAAATACCGTTTCGCTTCGTCCTGGCCAATCACATACTGGTCTAAAAAATCCTTGATGTCTTTTGGTTTGGGAAGTTCTTTTTCGTTTGGTAAAAATGTCTTTTTATGGGTGGGTTTACTTCCCTGAACAATGTGATAAGCTTGTGATGCGCAGTCATCACAGATTGAACCGGAAATGCCTTTGATCAGTAAATGGGCCTCCTTATAACTTTTTCCACAAAAAGTACATATTTCTCCTATTGCTTTTGCCATGGTGTCCAATTATTTTTTGATCATCACTTCGTCAATGATTCCATACGCGACAGCTTCGGCGGCGCTCATCCAATAGTCGCGATCGCTGTCTTGCTCAATCTGTTCGTATGGTTTGCCCGAATGTTCGGAGATGATTTTATATAACTCTTCTTTTATTTTTCGAATCTCACGTACCGTGATTTCCATGTCCGAAGCTTGTCCTTGCATTCCTCCCATAGGCTGATGCATCATAACGCGCGAGTGTTTCAATCCGTAACGTTTTCCTTTTGTGCCGGCAGCCAGCAATACGGACGCCATCGAGGCGGCAATGCCCGTACATATAGTTGATACCTTACAACCAATAAATTGCATGGTGTCATACACCCCCAATCCGGCATAAACCGATCCGCCGGGCGAGTTGATATAGATCGCAATATCCTTTCCGGGATCACTGGTATCTAAATAAAGTAGTTGCGCTTGAATCACATTGGCTGTATAGTCGTCAATCTGGGTGCCTAAGAAAATGATACGGTCCATCATCAGACGCGAAAAAACATCCATCTGGGCTACATTCAACTGACGCTCTTCGATAATGGTTGGAGAGATGTAGCTGCTTGAAATGTTTATATAGCTTTCTAAGCTTAAACTGTTCAACCCTAAATGCTTTGTAGCATATTTATTAAAATCGTCCATCATTTTTTATATTAATTAATACCATAAAACGAAAAAATACCCCTCTTCTTGCTAAAGAGCAAACAAAGTTATAAATAAAATTCTGAAAGAAACAATCTTATATGCGAAGTATTTCTTTTTATTAATAGTTTTTTTTTATTTTTAAGAATAAAGTTTCTCGAACTCCGCCAATGTCACTTCTTTTGTTTCAACTTTTACTTGTTCTTTCACCCATTGGACTAATTTTTCATCGAGCGCACGATTGAAGAGATTTTGAAGGGTTTCTTGGTTCTGAAGCATATCTTTGGTCTGATTAGTCAATAAGTTTTCCGGAACATTCAATATCCCGTATTGCACAAACTGGGCTTTGATGATCTTTTTAGCCGCTGCTTCAATCTCCGCTTCTTCGACAGTCAGGCCGTTGTCCTTAATTAGCTGTTGTTTAGCTAAATACAAAACAAGGTCTCTTGATATTTTGGGGTAATCTTCCTCAACTTTTTCGGGAGTTGTTTCTTCTTTTGTCGTCAGGAGCCAGCGTTTGATAATGGCGTCCGCTAATTTCACATCGCCTGCCTTCTTGGTAATGAGCATGAGTACATCAAGCGCAAACAAAGACTCACTCTGTTGGAGATAGGTTTCTTTGATGAGGGTTTGGATTTTCTCCTTAAACGCCTCCTCCGTTTCGACCGTATCTTTGCCCAATACTTTGTCAAATAAATCCCGGTTCAATTCGGCATCTTGATACCGGGTAATTTCTTTGACCTCGAATTTAAAATCGGCCGTGATTTCTTGTGCAGTCTCTTTGTCGATTTTTAAAAAAGAAGCGATTTCGGCGTCTACACTTTTGAAGGCTTTTTTCGGATTGAAGACAATGGTTTCATTGATTTTCGAACCCAAAAATTTGGATTGCTCCTTCTTCCCTTTGATAAATTTGGGCATAAGTATCGCTTCTTCGACAATTATGCCACCTGCTTTCGGCATGCCATCTTCCAAGTCGGTAACAGTTCCTTTAACCATATCGTCTTCCGCAATTACATCAGCCGGTTGGTATGTTCCGAAATTCTTGCGGTAGGAGTTGATCTGCGTATCGATGGTCTCATTATCCATAATGATTTCATGCCGGGTCAATCTGTCGCGTTTATTAAATTTGAATGTCAATACGGGGGCTAATGCCAGGTCGAAATAAAAATTAAAATTTTCGTCAACATCCATATCGATCGGTTGCTGTTCGGTTTCATTGGGTATAGGTTCACCCAAAATGCGAATTTGACTCTCTTTGATATAGTTGAGCAAGCTGTCCGAAACAAGCTTGTTCAGTTCTTCAGCCAATACGGATTTGCCGTACATTTTTTTGACCAATCCAAAAGGTACCATCCCTTTCCTGAATCCGGGCATGTTCGCTTTTTGACGAAATTGACGCAGATTTTTTTCAACCTGCACTTCATAGTCTTTTTTTTCAATTTCCAATTTAACGATACAGCTAACGGCATCGTTGTTCATGAGTGAAACGTTCATTTTGAATGAATTATATTTGCAATTAGTATTTTTTCCGAAATATAGCTTGCAAAAATAGAGTTATAATTTGAATTGAGCAAATATAAAACGAGCGATAATCAATAAAAATATGATTTTTTTTCAAAAAAAATGTTGTTTATTTGGATTTTATACATTCCTTTGCATCCTGAAAGAGGTAATATACCTTGATTGTACTTAACATTGTCTTTTATTTCTTCTGTTAACACGACAGATTTATCTTTCATTGTTACGAACTTTCAATTTTTTCCTGCTTTCAAAAGTAACTATAATTTTTATTTAATTTTTTATGAACATTTACATTGGGAATTTAAACTATCGTGTTCGAGAAGAAGATTTAAGACGTGCGTTGGAAGAGTATGGGACAGTGGATTCCATCAGGGTAATTAAAGATCGCGATTCAGGCCGTTCAAAAGGTTATGCTTTTGCAGAAATGCCGTTGGATGATGAAGCGCAAAATGCGATCAGAGGCTTAAATGAGGCGGAATTGATGGGCCGCCAATTGGTGCTTAAAGAAGCGTTACCCAAAAGGTAGGTTTCTTTAACGTTTTGAAATGAAATAACTTCTGCTTATCTTTGGCGGAAGTTATTTTTTTGAGGTATAAAATGGAGTATTTATAAATGTATGTGTGCTATTGATTATATAATGACTAATGTTTGATTGACTTATGAAAGGAATTTTTGCAGATCGCTCCCTTTTTTTCAAAATGGGATTACTGACGATGTTGATTTTAGCCGGATTATTTACCGGTACGGTTATCGGGACTTTGATCCTTCTTACCACGGGGTCATCTTCGGGGAATGCGGTTGTCGATCCCATGGAGCAATCCGTTTTATCTTTGCAATCCGTACAATTTGTTACTGCCGTTTTTACCTTTTTAATCCCTGCTTTATGTACGGCATGGCTTTGCAGCAACCGGCCTAAAGAATTTCTCAATGTCCGGGCCTTCCCCGGAATCGGTTTGTTGTTGTTGGTTTGCATAACGACGCTTTTGCTTTCGCCCATGGTGTCTTTGACCGGTTATTTCAATTCGCAAATGCAATTGCCCGAATCATTGTCGGGTCTTGAAGCGTGGATGAAATCGGCCGAAGAACTCGCCAATTCGTTGATTCGGAAAATAGTATCCGAAAAAGGATGGGGCATGTTTTTGGTTAATTTATTTGTTATTGCAGTTGTAGCCGGTGTGACGGAAGAATTTCTTTTCCGGGGCGCTTTGTTTCATATCCTGGGTCAAAAAATAAATAACCACCATGTTGTGATATGGCTTGTCGCGATCTTGTTCAGTGCCATCCATTTCCAGTTTTATGGATTTGTCCCGCGGATGATTCTGGGCGCCTATCTGGGATATCTAATCTATTGGACAAAAAATATTTGGATACCCGTTTTCGCCCATTTTTTTCACAATGCCATCGCTTTCATCGGTATGTCGAACGACTCCTTAAAAGATAATGCCATTTTTGCCGACGAAATCGCCCCTGAAGATATCGGCTGGCTCTCCACTACAACCTGTATCTGCCTGATCGCGTTCTTCTTTTGTACAAAAATTGTCAAAAAAAAGCTAAAAGCTAAAAGTTAAAAACGAAAACGACCTGCTACTCTCTACCCCACGTTGAGCGGTAATTGTATTGCCGCTCATTATTTGATTGAATCTGAAATGATAATTCCGGCTGTCATACTTATATCAAGGTAGGGGTGTATCAACCCGTACTACTATTTTCTCTACTTGCCGGACTATTTTGCCGTCTATCGTTAAGCCTTCGATGACGACGGAATAGGTGGTTGGAAAGTCGGCGGTATCAAATTCGAAAGAAGCCTGCCCTTCGTCCGAAACGATCAAATCCGGTTTCCAATAGATGGTAGTACGGTAATCAGGGATACCGGTATTTTTTGATTCCGGCGCATCATATCGGGGGGCATAAAATTCGACAGGTTTCTGATATCCTAATGGAGTAACAGATACGGAATTAGGCTTGACAATATTTTCATTGGTATGGCTACGAGCGCTTTGTGTTGTAATGCTGATTACACCGTTGCCGCCGCGCATTCCAAAGATAACGGTACTTGCGCCTTTAAAAACATCGATACTTTCTACGTCATCAATATTCAGTTCATTCAATACATCTACATCCAATGTTATACCATTAATCAACACGAGAGGAAACTGAGTCTTCTCAAATGTACTTATCCCTCGTATATAGATGGCTTTTATAATTCGCATTTGGTCGTATACGACTTGAACTCCCGGAATACCTTGTAATGCCTGATCTATAGATATAACACCCCTTTTTTCAATTTCTTCCCTGTATATTGTCACATTTGAAAGTCGATTAAACGGATATTTTAATCTCTCTTCATCCTTTTTCTCAATTTTGTTGGCTGTTACGACTACTTCTTCCAGATTAACCACCCTTATGTCTTCATCGTATTGTGCACGCTGTCCGGCTTTTTGAATAAAATCAGTAAAAGTATTTGCCTGTGCCGGAGTGGCAGGCCATAGTGACCGGCTAACCGGAGCATATTTCAATTTCGGAAATTGCTCGGGATTGATAACCAGAT
>JAIRJR010000163.1 GCA_031260575.1 Tannerella sp. | reverse complement strand
GTATTTGAGAAATAATACCGTTTTCGCTTAACACGCTTTCAAGGCTTAAATAACAAAAAGTTTCCGAGCGTAACCGCGCTGCCAGATGATATAACAATAGCTCCCTGGGAAAGTCAATTGTTGTGTAAACATAAAAACCTTTGCAAACCCTTTCCAAAGTACCGTTTTTTACCGCTCTGCCAAGCAAAACTAACAAGGCGTCCTTTGATTTTTGCGGGAACATCGAAAAAAAATCACTCACCGAAAACAAATAATGTTCGCTGGTTGATAGCTTTTCTAAAATGTCCTTTAGTATATTTACTGGCAACATGGGTGCACAAAACATAACATATATTGTTAGGTTTTGTCAACCTGTCCTGTGTATTTACTCAACTGTAAAACCAAGAGTCTTATAACCTTTTAACCGCCTTCCGTACATTCTCGACAAAACGGGTACTTTTTCATCGACATAATCATAAACTCGTATTTCCTTTTTCCTATACGAAATGCGATTCAGGCGGCCAGTGTATTGAACGAGCGTTCCCTTCCACGAAAAGGGAAAAACCAAAAAGAGTGTATCCAGGCTTGGCAAGTCAAATCCCTCTCCCAAATATTTGCCTGTTGCAAGAATTATCTTGTTTTCATGTTGAGGGGCATTTTCAATAGCTAACATTATTGCCTTTAGCTGCTTCTTTCCCAGTCCGCCTTTTAACACAAATAATGATGGGGCGTGTTCTTTCAAGAAATCATGCAATATATCTAGATGCTCAAGCCGTTCGCTTAAGATAAGACATTCACGCCCTTCACGGTAAGCATCGATTATGTCCTGAATAATCAACTTATTTCGTTCTTCCTCTGTGTATAAACTACGAAATATTTCCTGGATGGCAGGTGTTTCAGTTTTATCTGGATTCAGTGCATCTTTTTCGATGTCCAAATTAAACTTGGTAAAACGAGGAATAACCTTTTTTGCAAACAGGGCTTCATTGTTTATCTTGCTGCTTGAGTAGCGAACGTCGCCTAAATTCATTAGGACTATTGGGTGCTGACCGTCGTTGCGGACAATCGTTGCCGTAAGGCCAAGCCGATAGCGGGCGGGGCATTTTCGAATTATCCGTTCAAAGGATACTGCCGAAATATGATGGCACTCATCGACAATTATCTGTCCATAGTCAGCTATCCAATCTTGCACTTTTTCTTTGTTCACCAAGCTTTGCATAACCACAATATCTATGGTGCCTGTGCGTTTTTTCTTTGTACCACTATAACAGCCTATGTCTTTTTTGGGGATTCCAAAAAATTGACTGATCCGTTCCGCCCATTGGTCTGCCAACAGTTTTCGGTGAACTAAAATAACAGTATTTACTTTGCGTTCCGCAATCAACCATAGAGCGACAATTGTTTTGCCAAAGGCAGTGGAAGCGGAAAGAATCCCTGTTTCGTTTTCCAACAATTTTTTTGCAGCTTCAGTTTGGTCTTGGCGAAGTTCCCCATGGAATTGGACATCAATGCGCTGCCCATGATTTTGTTTGTCTGACAAAACAGGTTTGATATTATAATGTTTGAGGATTTCTAAAAGACCATCTTTGCACCCTACGGGCAGGCCGATATGTTCAGGAAAATACTCATAGCAGTAAAGTATATGAGGCTTGTTCCATGTCGGAAGCCTCATTCTCTGGGTGCGGTAAAATTCTGGATTTGCAAAAGAGGCAAGCCGCAAAATGCGATTACGCAATATCGGTGGAAGTCCGGTATGATTAACATAAATTTGATCAGCAAGTACGATTTCTAATTTTTCTGGAAGCGGTTCAGTAATGGCAGGCAATTCGGCTGATTTTCTCTGCCACGGTTTTGCTTCGTCTTCCTCGCCAATTGGATCAAACGTTACAGGTAAAAGTTTGTTTTCCCGAATTGCGTTTTGAATAAACAGGTCAACTTTGCTCTCACTAAGCCGTTCAACAGATGCAAGGAAAGCCCATTGGTCTGAATGGGGACTTAAATTTTCATCAAGGAAGAGACTATGATTTCTTTTTCTTGCTTCTCGTTGCAGAGGAAGAGCTATTAAATTGCCAAATCCGCCCTTTGGCAGAGTATCCTGGTTTGGAAAAAAACGATCAAATGAATCAAGGCCAATCTCAGGCCGCCGGTCTAATGTGCAGGTCAGCAAAAACGAGCCGAGTTTCCGTACTTTAATTGCAGGGAGAGGTTTATCAAAGAAAATCCAAACATGGGCGCCGTTTCCAGATCGTGAACGTTCAAGGGCAGCAGGTATTTTTTCGATCCTGCAAGTATCCATAAATGCTTGTACGTCTTCTCGCCATGTTTCTTTATCAAAGTCCAATGCTAAAAAATTACAAGTTTCATTTTGCAGCAAGGGATAGACGCCAATTACATAAACCCCTTTAAGATGGTTTTTAATCGCTTCTTCGGTTAATTGAAAAAATGAACGTTGTTGACAATTGCTGCATTTTATTTTGGGTTTTTCACATATACCCTTTACCCATTCGTTCTTGCAAACTGGTTGATAGCCTGATTTTCCTGTTTTTTTGCTTTCGAAGCGTTTTGCGTATACGTCTTCTCGGCCTCTGAATAGAGAACGGAACAGGACGATTTTTTCTTCTGGCAGAGAATTATTATTTATATATCCAGCAGGCAACTGGTTTATTGTACTGCTATCAGATTGCTGCATGGCGGTGCTGAGCTGTTGTTTTTTGTCTGCTAACAGTTTTTCTAATTCAGCAATTTCATTTTGCAAAAGCAATAAGCTTTCTTCGCTCATATTGTGGTTATACCTTACTTTTTTATATAGTGTAACTACAAACAAAATGCAGCGTAAAGGGGAACTGATTTTTTATCATCTTCAAAACCGAAATTTCTTGTGGATAATTTAATCGCATAAGCAGGTTTGTAAGTGTCCATATACACATTCAGGCTTTTGGCTTTTGTGTTTTCGGAAGATTTTACTTCAATCGGTATTACCTTGCTGTCATACTGAATTATGAAATCAACTTCTGCACCACGTTCACTCATCCAGAAATAACAGGGATAATCATTGACGATTAG
>JAIRJR010000264.1 GCA_031260575.1 Tannerella sp. | reverse complement strand
CGTAGACGATATACTCGAAAGCAGAATCAACCCCAAAAGCAGCAATGTGCCTAATATCCCCGGCATAGCACCACCTGTTGCCATAATATAGCCCCCAAATGCAACTGCGGTTATGATGGTCATAATTACGCTTACAACAAACGGGCTGAAAATATAGGCAGCGGCAATATGGCTTCTTTTAATGGGCGAAGCATAAAATCCTTTAGTGATTTTATCAACCTTATCTTCCACCATAATAGAGAATGCGCCTAAAGCGGTTGTTACGGTTGCCACGGCTAAAACCCCTGCCATCAACCAACTATCTCTTATTTCATCACTTCCCCAGTTACCTTGCCCTAAAAAAAGTGCAAATAGCGCAACAATTATAAAGACAGAGAGCATAGAAAAGAACATATTAGTTCTATCCCTAAAATACAGCTTTATATTGCGTTTCAACATAGATTTCATTATCTTATCCCCTTTCCTGTAATGCCGATAAAGGCATCATCCATAGAACCTTGCAAAACTTGGAAACTTGCGATGTGATGCTTGCAACTCTCCAAAATGGCGGTTGATGCCATTGTATTGGGCAGTATTACGGTTATTTTGCCACCGTTTGCGTTGTATTCCATTTTCATCTCGGTGAGTTGCTTTTGGATTAACTCGGCGGTTTCGGCATTGTTGGGAACAAGTTGCAAAGAATCTCTTGAATATTGTGTTTTCAATTCTTGCGGAGTGCCTTTTGCCGCTATCTCGCCGTGGTCTATAATGATGATGAAGTCCGAATCTGTGGCTTCTTCCATATAGTGCGTTGTCAGAAACACGGTCATGCCTGAATCTGCTTGTAACTTTTTCACCGTTTCCCACACAGCCAATCTTGTCTGAGGGTCAAGCCCGGTTGTTGGTTCGTCAAGAAACAGGATTTTGGGCTTGTGCAAAAGGGCGGCCGCAATATCTACTCTACGCCGTTGCCCGCCGGATAATTTCCCGTATGGGCGGTTAATAAATTCCGATAATTCTATTACATTAACCGCTTCATCCACCATGCGTTTTATTTCGTCTTTGTTTTTGGAATACAGCCCCGCCCTTATAAATAAATTTTCACGGACGGTCAGCAATTTATCCAAAACGCTGTCTTGAAAAACAACACCTATACATTGCCTTATTGCCTGTGCCTGTTTTTTCAAATCGAATCCGTTAATGGTTACTTTTCCGCTATCAAAATCCATCAAGGTGCATAATGTATCTATTGTTGTAGATTTTCCTGCGCCATTAGGCCCGAGAAATGAAAACAGCTTACCTTCCTCAACATAGAAACTAATGCCCCTCACGGCTTTGACATCTGCATAACTTTTGGCAAAGTTTTCTACCTCGATTATTTTTTTCACTTGATATTCCTCCAAGTCGTTTTCTTCGTAATATCAAGTATATGTAGGTGTTTCCATAATTCAATAGGGGTAATAGCGACCTGCAACTTTCCGAGGGTAAGCTGTAAAAAATAAAGGGTAAGCTGTAATGCCTACCCTCTGTAACGCTCTTTTAATTTTCTGTTCAAGTCATCAGCCAGTTTTTTTGACTGATAAAAAATGATTATGTGTGCTGAAACCCAAATTCCGATAATCAACCCCATAAACCGAATAACAGTAATCGGTACGCTCCATAAAATCCATTCAAGATAGCTTGCCGCAATCAAGGCAATTATCATTATTGCAATCAAATGGAGGGTATGGCGTATAAACATTTCACGTCTTTTCGGTTCTCTTTTTGTGTAGAAAATGAACCCTGTCAAAGTAGTGAGGATTGATATAACAAAAATAGCGGCGATGTCACGCAGAAATGCAAAGTTCGCGCCGAGTAAATACATATAAACGCCCAATCCCAAAATCGAGCAAGTGAATATTATAAAAAAGGTATCGAATAATTCCTTTACAAACTCTTTCATCAAATTGCCCTCCTATATCCCTAAATTTTTTTTAAGTTCATTTACATACTGACGTGAGATAACTACTCGTTCACCATTTTTGAGAGTGGCTTCCAACTTGCCGGACATTGATGGGGCAAGTGATTTTATTTTGCTTAAATTCACAATGACAGATTTGGAAATCCTTAAAAAATCGGTCATTCTTAATTCCTCCAGTTCGTAGAGTTTTTGCTTCGCTTCGTACACATCGCTTTCGCAGTATAGGAATGTCTTGTTATCCACAGTTTCAATATAAAATATATCAGAGGGAGATACCCTGTGTATTTCATTTCCGACATATGCAATCAATAAAGTACCCTGTACTTTGACTGTGTTTAGCGCGTTCAAAAGTTCAGGGTTTATGTTGTGGCATTTTATGATGATTTGTTCTTCTTCGCCTAGTTGCGGCTTTTCTATTATGATTTTCAGAGCTTACTCCCCTTCCTAATATAAATACTGCTGTCATCCTACGCAAGAGCAAACAGCGAAGATAATCATATTTAGTGAACCCTCATTATATCACGCTTACCCTAAAAATTAAAGATAATTTTCCCTGTCAAAAAACTTACTCTTGACACAAACCAAACGGCATTGCTGTTGTAAC
>JAIRJR010000256.1 GCA_031260575.1 Tannerella sp. | reverse complement strand
GTGAAACCTGTCGTCGACAATGCGCTGGGCGGAACGCTTAGGCTGTTTGTGCAAAAAGTATATTCAGGTTCCTACTTTACCAACCGCGACGAACCCTCTCTATCGGTATACGCCACTTTGCCCAATGGCGCTACCATCGAACAGATGAATCATTTGGTTCAACAAATGGAGCAGTATATCAGTCAATTCAAGGAAGTCAGACAATTTCAAACACAGATCACAAGCGCCCGTCAAGCCAATCTCAACATCACATTTACCCGGGAAGCGCTGCGAAGCGGATTTCCGTATCTTTTGAAATCCAACTTGATCACCCGTTCATTGGAGTTGGGAGGGGGAAGCTGGAGCGTTCAAGGGTTCGGACAGGGATTCAGTAACAATGTAACCGAAAGCGCCGGTTCATACCGGGTCGAACTGTACGGGTTCAACTACGACGAACTGATTGCCCGCGCCGAACAGTTTAAAGATACCCTATTGGATAACCGGCGAATCAAAGAGGTATTTATCAATTCCGAATTTAGTTGGTATAAAGACGATTATATCGAGTTTGGCTTTCAGATGGATAAAGAACAGTTGGCCCGGAAAAATATGTTGCCGATGGAATTGTTTGCCTCACTTCGATCTACCTTCGGTCAACAAATGCCGGCCGGGCAAACCACCGGCGACTTTGGATTGGAACAGATTTTTCTGCAGTCGAAACAAGCCAGGGAATATGATATCTGGAGTTTGTTATATGGATGGAGTTCAACGCCGAACAATAAAAACTTCAAATTGTCGGAAATTGCTGAAATCGAAAAAATGCAGACACCCCAACAAATTGTGAAAATTAATCAACAATACAGGTTATGCCTTCAATACGAATACATTGGCGCCGGCGAGCAGGGAAGGAATATGCAAAAGAGTAAAATCGAGTCGTTTCAATCGATCTTACCGATGGGTTATACCATCAAAACCGCTGAAGGATTTTTTTATTGGGGACAGACCGACAACAAACAGTATGCTTTGTTGGGATTGATTTTTGTGATTATCTATTTTATGTGCAGCATCCTCTTTAATTCCTTAAAACAACCCATCTCGATCCTGACAGTCGTCCCGATTTCATATATCGGCATATTCCTGACGTTTTTCTTATTTAAACTGAATTTCGACCAAGGGGGTTTTGCCGCTTTTATCCTTCTCTGCGCCCTGACGATCAATGCCAATATATATGTCATTGACGAATTTAACAATATCCGGAAAGTAAATCCGCTTAGGCCTCCTTTGAAGGTTTATATCAAAGCCTGGAATGCCAAAATAAGCCCGATATTCCTGACGATCATATCTACGATTCTGGGTTTTATCCCGTTTATGGTAGGCGAAAATAAAGAGGCTTTCTGGTTTCCCTTAGCCGCAGGAACCATTGGCGGGCTGACGATATCGTTTGTGGGCATTTTTTGTTTTTTACCCTTATTTATGGGGATGGGGAAACGGAAAAACGTGCGGGTTTCCGGTTGATAGTTTCAGGTTTCCGGTTTGGTTAGTTACTTTTAGATAAGCCTGAATATAGGCTGCGTTTCGGCAAAAAATAAAAAACAGGTTTTTTAATTTTGTTCCGGTCTCAACTTGTACTATCTTTGTCGCAATCAAAAGAGAGGGCATACCCATGAAAAGACTGATTTATTTATTGATGGTTTTAACAGCCATTTTGACAACATCGTGCGCCGTACTGACCAAGTCGCAGGTTGAGATGGTGAATAAGTTGACGGTAGCTTCTGATACCGTTTCGATTACACCCAAAGTGATCTTCGACGAATTGGCTATTGTCCGGTTGGAGCGCGGGTTATATTATGCCGCCTCTCTCACAACGGCTTCTGCCCGCGAAAAGGAGATAAATGCTTTGGCGGCAGCTTCGATTGCCGACCAACAGTTGGTGAACCGTTCTGATGTATATGTCAATGTGTTGAACAGCTATCTCCGTGCGTTGCGCAGCATCAGTAATGCGACCCGATGGACGCAGTACGGCACCGAGTGGCGTGGTTTGGGACGTAATATCGATTCCTTGATCATCCGTTTGAATCAAACAGATTTGTTGGATACCGATCTAACAGTAGGTTGGGCTAAATTATCAGGCCAATACATGGGTTATTTAAGCGAAAAGTATTCGGGCGCACGCCAAGCCAAAGCGGTAAAGTCGTTTGTTACAGAGGGAGATACACTTGTAGCGGCTTGTGTAGACGGATTGGTCGGACTGCTTCAAAAAGGAGAACTTATCGAATTGATTGATAATGAGACCCGAGGTCTGAAGAATAATTACAACGCATACCTTCAACGCTTGGAAATGTCGGGATCAATGCCTGATATGGAATATGATCGAATGTATATTGATTTATTCAAACGGGCGGAAAAAGCCAAAAACATACGAACACGCTGTATTACTGCGTTACAGAGCCTGAAAAGGGCGCATAAGAAATTGGTTTCCGAACTCGGAAGACGTAAAAATATCGATTATCTGATTGAGGAATTGTTAGAATTGAATACGCTTGCATTATATTTGCAGAGCCAAATGGATTAGATATTCATTAGCATAAAATGATTTTCAAAATAAAACAATGGAAAAACAGGCGAAGACATTGAAAGAACTTCAGGCATCAATCTTAGAAATCGACAACAGGCGAAGGAGTGAAGACCTGACGAATGCCGAGCGGGAGGTGTTGGAGTTGACTGCCGTTGCATTGCGTGATGCCGAGCGAATAGCGATTGCTACGCTACAAAAGCAATTGATCAAGGACATGGAAGCGCAGACAGCCGCCCTCAACGCCCGGGCTAAAGTGATCCGCGCCAAAGTCACACAAATGAATAAAACTCCCAAAGTCCTCAATTCCATCGAATTGGTCATCAAAATCGCTGTAAAGATCGTAGCGGCGGTAGCCAAATGGTAGGGGGGTAGACAATCAATTGGATCGCAATGAACGAAAATGACACCAATCTGCGTAAATTTACCATCAAAGGAAATATGAAAATTGCAGTGATCGGGCTTGGGTATGTTGGGTTGCCTTTGGCTATTGAATTTGGCAAGAAATATGCAGTAGTGGGTTATGATACCAATTTGGCTCGTGTAGCCGGGTTGATTGCCGGGTATGATTCGACCCGGGAAGCTGATTTAGAGGAGATGAATCGAGTTGTCGCTTTGCGAAACACTTCATCCGGCAAAGGCATGGCGCTTACTGCGGATGAAAATGATTTGAAAGGCTGTAACGTCTATATTGTTACGGTTCCTACTCCGGTCGATTCGAATAATTCGCCCGATTTGAAGCATCTTATATATGCTTCGGAGACTGTTGGCCGGGTCATATCCAAAGGAAATATTGTGATCTACGAGTCGACCACCTACCCGGGATGTACGGAAGAAGATTGTATCCCGGTCGTCGAACGCATTTCAGGGTTGAAGTATAACGTCGATTTTTATGCCGGATACAGCCCCGAACGAATCAACCCGGGAGATAAAGTCAATACGCTTACACGGATCCGAAAAGTGACATCCGGTTCAACGCCCGAAATAGCCGATCAAATCGATTCCCTATATGCTTCAATCATCGAAGCCGGTACACATAAAGCCCCATCCATCCAAGTGGCGGAAGCATCGAAAATCATTGAAAACGCTCAACGCGATGTCAATATATCATTTATCAACGAATTGGCACTGATATTCGACAGGATGGGAATTGATACGAACGATGTGCTCGAAGCAGCGGGCACAAAGTGGAATTTCCTGAGATATTATCCGGGATTGGTTGGCGGGCATTGTATCAGTGTCGACCCCTACTATCTTGCCCATAAGGCCGAGTCGTTGGGGTATGTGCCCCAGGTGATATTATCGGGAAGGCATGTCAACAATAGCATTGCCCCGTTTATTGCCCATAAAGTAATGAAACTGATGATTCAAAAAGGCCATCAGATCAAGGGCGCCCATGTTTTGATTCTCGGAATCACTTTTAAAGAGAACTGTCCGGATATCAGGAATACAAAAATTGCAGATGTCTATCAAGCATTTTGCGAATGTGGAATCCAAGTGGATGTTTATGATCCCTTAGCCGATCCGGATGAAGTTAGCGAAGAACTTGGCATTGCGCTAATCAAGGAACCGGATTCGGAGAAAAGATATGCGGCAATCGTATTGGCAGTGGCACATCATCCATTCATGTCGTTCGATTTCGAATCCCACCACAAAGCCAACACCGTGATTTTTGACGTAAAAGCGGTATTGGACAGGAAGTGGGTCGACGGTAGGCTGTAGCGATTGCGAACAATGGTTTGATATCACGTATACCACCCATTTTCACGATTTTTTTTGGTAATTCGAAAAAAAGTGTTATTTTTGCAGCGAATTTCAGAAAGAAACAGACTCTTTCCTTATTTATTATGGTGTTGATAGCTCAGTTGGTTAGAGCATCGGATTGTGGTTCCGAGGGTCGTGGGTTCGAATCCCATTCTTCACCCTTATGATTTCCTTCACCAAAGTTTTTAAAACAACAAAGGCTGTCCTTTCGGGCAGCCTTTGATTCCATCTTAACCTAAATAAGATTTCAACAGCCTGCTACGTGTTCCCTGTCGCAGCCTTCGAATGGCTTTTTCTTTGATTTGCCGTACGCGTTCGCGGGTTAACCCGAACTTGCCGCCAATCTCTTCCAATGTTACTTCTTGACATCCGATACCGAAAAACATTTTGATTATTTCACACTCTCTTTCGGTAAGTGTAGCAAGCGCTCTGTCGATTTCTTTTGCCAATGATTCGTACATCAGCGTTCCATCCGCAATCGGTGCGTCGTCGTTGATTAATACATCCAACAAGTTGTTGTCTTCGCCTTCGACGAATGGGGCATCCACAGAGATATGTCTTCCGGACACTTTTAAGGTGTCGGAAATTTTTTCCACCGGGATATCCAATTCTTCAGCCAGCTCTTCGGGCGATGGGCGGCGTTCGTTTTCTTGCTCGAAACGCGAGAAGGCTTTCGTGATTTTATTCAACGAACCTACTTGATTCAGAGGCAAACGTACAATACGCGACTGCTCTGCCAACGCTTGAAGAATCGACTGGCGAATCCACCAAACAGCATAAGAGATGAACTTGAATCCACGCGTCTCGTCGAACTTCTCGGCTGCTTTGATCAGTCCCAAATTCCCTTCATTGATCAGGTCGGGCAAACTAAGCCCTTGATTTTGATACTGTTTTGCAACGGAAACGACGAAACGCAGATTGGCTCTCGTTAATTTCTCCAATGCTCTCCTGTCGCCTTTTTTAATGGCTTGAGCCAATTCAACTTCCTCCTCGACTGTTATTAAATCTTCACGTCCGATTTCCTGAAGATACTTATCTAACGAGGCACTTTCACGATTGGTAATGGACTTGGTAATTTTAAGTTGTCTCATCCAATGTTATATTGAAAATATGGGGGTGCAAAGGTAATCATTTTTTTTAATTAAGAATTAAAAACTTAAAAACATTTTTTGCTAATCCGCCAGGTCTATTGCATAACGCTGTGTTTGACCATTCTGGTAAAATCCTCTGATAAGCAGCCACTTGTCTTCGGACGCCCCATTTAATATCTGATTGACTTGCTCATAGAAATTGTCAGGTGTCGAAACCCGTTCATTGTTAACAGTCATAATAATAAAACCTCTCCGGATTCCGGCATCCCGTATTTTTCCTTCCCTTGCCGTTTCAGTCACTTCGATACCGTAGCTGATTCCAAATTCTCTTTTCTGTTCGTCCGAAAGTACGCGTAATTCTACGCCTAAAATTTGGGCGCCGTCTTTATTTTTTTCTACGGCTACGACATCAGTATTTCCTTGTATATTACGAAGTTCTACGGTAAAACTTTTTGCTGTTCCGTAGCGGTCGACATCTATTTTGACTTTATTGCCCGGACGGAATTTGGCGATCTGTTCCTGTACCGCATTGGTCGATTTTACACTCACTCCGTTAACGGCTGTAATCACGTCACCGACTTGCATTCCGGCTTCTTTTGCCGAACTGCGTTGCATAAATTCAGCAATGTAAGCTCCTTCCAATACTTTCACTTTTTCGTCAGGTGCGACTTTTCCGTTTATTTCTTCATAACCTTGTTTGGCTCTCTGCGGACTTATCATGGATATGCCTAACACGCCGCGCTGTACAACGCCAAATTCTTTCAGGTCGGCAACTATTTTTCCGGCAATACTGATGGGTACGGCAAACGAATAACCGGCAAAATTGCCTGTTTGCGAATAAAGGGCTGTATTGATTCCAATCAACTCGCCTTTTGTATTCACCAGCGCTCCTCCACTGTTACCCGGATTGACGGCTGCATCGGTCTGGATATACGATGCAATTTTCTCACGGTCTGAATCGCCGGTCATCACAGCGCGCCCTTTTGCACTTACGATCCCTGCCGTAACGGTCGATTTTAAATTAAAAGGATTACCTACCGCCAGAACCCATTCGCCTATTTTGAGCATTTCGGAATCTCCGAACGGAAGGGTATGCAAGTCGGTTGCCTCAATTTTCAATAAGGCGATATCGGTGTTGGGATCTGCACCAATGACTTTAGCGGTGAATGTACGGTTGTCGTTTAATGAGACTTCGATTTCCTGCGCCCGTTCAATGACGTGGTTATTCGTAATGATATATCCGTCGGTCGAAATAATTACCCCTGAACCATATCCCTGACGGGGTTGCTGTTGTCGGGGTTGCTGGCCGCCTCTGTCTCCGAAAAAGTAATCAAAAAAATCAAATTCCTGACTGCTGCCTCTTCTTGAAGCTTGCGCCCTTTGTACAGCCCTGATGTGTACGACTGCATGAATCGCTTGTTCGGCTGAATACGTGAAATCCACACCCTCCGTCATTTCGGGTGCATAGTTAGCTAAACTGACAGGTTGTTTAAAAACCGGACGATCGTCTACTAAAACCGCGCGGACATCCTTGTTGTTTTTGATTAAGTATGCAACTGCTCCTACAGATGAGACAAAACCAATAACTGCCACAATAACAACTGTTAATACTTTTTTCCAAAATGTTTTCATTTCATTTATTTTATTTATTAAATCTTTTTTCCCTTTTTGCCTTCGCAAATCAAACACAAAATAACTATTTTTATTTTATATAACGATTGCTTTTTTAACTCTTTTACGCATTATTAAATATGCTTAACAAAAGCAATTATCCCACACTGTCCATTTGACGTTTATGCCGGTTCAAGGTTTAAAAAGTCTAAAACTAAAAAAATAAAAATGTCCCCGATTTTCGAATGTGAAATATGTATCCTGTGATTCCGCATAAAAAAAACGGTTTTTCATTTCATGTACTTGGTTAAAACAATTTTTTCATCTACTTTTGTCCCGAAAAAATATACCCATAAACGTTTATAAAATGATGAACAATAACGCAATCATGAATCCGGCAGCCGACAATATACGTATTTTGGCGGCTGCGATGGTGGAAAAAGCAAAATCCGGTCATCCCGGAGGCGCTATGGGAGGAGCCGATTTTATCAATGTGCTCTATTCCGAGTTTCTGAATTACAATCCCAACAAACCTGACTATCCGTTTCGCGACCGCTTCTTTCTCGATCCCGGACATATGTCGCCGATGCTTTATGCTGTATTGGCGTTGGCCGAACTGATTCCTGTGGACGAATTGAAAAACTTCCGACAATGGGGTAGTCTGACTCCCGGTCATCCGGAAGCGGATTTGCAACATGGGATCGAAAATACATCCGGTCCGCTTGGCCAAGGACATGCCATGGCTTTGGGCGCTGCTATTGCTGAGCGGTTTATGGTTGCACGTTTCGGCGAATGGATGGCACACAAGACCTACGCTTATATCTCCGACGGAGGCATCCAGGAAGAGATATCACAGGGCACAGGACGTATTGCCGGACATTTGGGTTTGAGCAACCTGATCATGTTTTATGACTCGAACAATGTCCAACTTTCGACCAAAGTCGAAGAGGTGGCCACAGAAGATGTCGCTGCAAAATATAAAGCCTGGAACTGGAATGTGATTTGTATCGACGGACATTCGGCAGATGAAATTCGCGGCGCTTTGCAACTTGCCGTTGACGAAACGCAACGTCCGACCTTGATTATCGGCCTGACCATCATGGGTAAAGGCGCTGTCGATGCCGATGGGCTGAGTTTCGAAGACCGGGTATCTACGCATGGACAACCTTTATCGGCGGCAGGTGCCGACTTCGATGCCACGGTCGGCAACCTCGGCGGTCAGCGCGACGACCCGTTCGCTATTTTCCCCGAATCAGCCGATCTGTATGCCGGGCGCAGGAAGGTTTTACACAACCGGTACCTCCAACAGCTCAAGATTGAGCAAATATGGCGCAGCGAAAATCCTGAATTAGCTGCCAAATTGGATTTATTCCTCAGCGGCAACCCTCCGGCAATCGATTATCTGTCTATTGCCCTGAAAGAGAATATGGCTACACGGGCTGCTTCTGCAACGGTTCTGGCTACATTTGCCGAAAAGATTGAAAATATGATTGTGGCTTCGGCTGATCTAAGCAACTCGGACAAGACCGACGGGTTTTTGAAAAAGACCAAAGCATTCGCTAAA
Source organism: Tannerella sp. (assembly GCA_031260575.1). Taxonomy (GTDB): domain Bacteria; phylum Bacteroidota; class Bacteroidia; order Bacteroidales; family Tannerellaceae; genus Tannerella. The sequence continues at coordinate 15,490 of JAIRJR010000256.1, read as the reverse complement.
GGCGACTTCAGCGGACAATTCCTTCAAGCCGGCGTCAGCGAATTAACAATGGCTTGTATCCTGAACGGAATGGCTTTACATGGAGGGGTTATACCCGTTGGCGGTACATTCTTTGTTTTCTCCGACTATATGAAACCGGCTGTCAGGCTGGCTGCTTTGATGCGCTTACATACAATATATGTATGGACGCATGATTCATTTCGCGTGGGAGAAGACGGCCCAACGCATCAACCGGTCGAGCATGAAGCACAGATTCGCCTGCTTGAGCATCTGCACAATCACAACGGAGAGCGATCGATGGTTGTCCTGCGGCCTGCCGATGGTTCCGAAACCATTGCAGCTTGGCAATTGGCTGTCGAAAGCCGGCGTCCGGTGGCGCTGATCCTTTCGCGCCAGGACATCAAAAACCTGCCTGCTGCGACGGGCGACCGCCGCGCCGAAGCCATGCAATTGGAAAAAGGAGCCTATATCGTTGTCGATGAAGAGCGTCCCGATGTTGTTATGCTGGCAAGCGGCTCGGAAGTAGCCACGCTGGTCGAAGGAGCCGGTTTGCTCACCGCCGATGGAATCAAAGTGCGGATTCTATCCATCCCATCGGAAGGACTATTTCGAGATCAACCAATTGAATATCAACAGTATTTACTTCCAAAAGGAATCGTTCGCTACGGTTTGACGTCGGGCTTATCTGTGACTTTGCAAGGGTTGACAGGCGATAACGGCTATGTACATGGAATGAATCATTTCGGCTATTCCGCTCCCTACAAGGTGTTAGACCAAAAATTGGGGTTTACGGGCGCGAATGTGTATGAGCAGGTGAAGAGGTTACTGAAATAACCGGGAGAGCTAATATACAGTTATATAGATTGCTTCGTGTCTCGCAATGACGGTCGGCGTGTATCGTCATTGCGAACGAAGTGAAGCAATCCGGAATACGAACAGCAGATTAACGACACCAAAGATTGATAAAAAAATGACTATGATAGGTTTAGCAAGCGACCATGCCGGATATGAACTGAAAGAGTTCGTCAAAGACTATATTATACAAAAAGGATATGCCTGTAAAGATTTTGGGGCATATTCGACCGATCCTTCTGATTATACGGATTATGCCCATCCGCTTGCTGAAGCCATAGAGTCAGGTGCGGTCGATTTGGGTATTGCGTTGTGCGGTTCGGGAAACGGCATTGGCATGACGTTGAACAAGCATCAGGGGATTCGGGCGGCAATATGCTGGAATGCAGAAATGGCCGGGTTAACACGTACGCATAACGATGCCAATATCCTTGTGTTGCCGGCTCGTTTTATCAACCGCGAAGATACGGAAAAAATGATTGACATCTTTTTAACTACTCCATTTGAAGGCGGCCGCCATCAACGCCGTATCGAAAAAATACCGGTAAAAATGTAGAGACGGATAATGATCCGTCTCTACTCCTCCTCGTCGGGAAACGAGAGCGCCAAAAGTCAACGTTTCGGAAACCACAATGCCGACGTATATCAAACTAAGATACCGGAAGTTAGATTCTTTATGCTCGTTTCGATGCCCACAAATGGTTGTGCATTTCCCTGCGAATCAGGTAGCCCTTGCCCTTGGTTATCATCTTCTACAAAGTGGTGTTGCATACCGGAAATGGCTCTGGCGGCATAGATCCTTTTGAAATCTATACTACCGACTCCTACTGAAGTAATATCTTCTTTTTCAACTTCATAAATAGGCGCTGCCGGATGCATTTGATCTTTGAAATGCCATAATTTAAACCTTCCGGGATATTTATTAAATATCTCTACCGGATCATGGCCGGCTTTGGTAACCCAATATAAATCAATTTCCATCGTAATCAAATCGGCGTCCATTTCCTTGAGGAAAATATCATAATAAGGCACGATTCCATCGGTCGGCAAAAATTCAAAATTGTGATTATGATAGGCAAACTGTATCCCTACGCTTTTCATGATGCGTCCGACTTCATTCCAGTCGGCAATCATGGTTTTATATTTCTCATGCGTACGGTCTTCGTCATTAATCCATGGCTGCACGCAGTATTTTACGCCTAATGCGGCATGATCGTCGGCCATTGCTTTTGCATTTTCCGAAGTGATTCCGTCTGCCTCAACTGCTGTATGGCTGCTCAATGCTTCCATACCCAGGTCGGCTAAAATTTTCTTAAATTCCGAAGGTGAATACCCATAGAATCTTCTATTCGAATAATCGGCAAGTTCCATGTATTTGTATCCCATATCCGATACTTTTTTTAACGAACCACGCGCATCTGCTGTCATGGCATCGCGGATACTGTATAACTGCAGACCTGCTCCAAAGCTTTTTAAATCAATAGATTCTGCAGCACTTTTGCTACCGGTTGATTGACACGATTGTAACAACGGATTGAGCGCAAACAATCCCAACGAACTTGTTGCCGACAATTTGAGAAATTCTCGTCTGTTTAAATTTTTCTGTTGCATAATGATTAAGATAAATGATATTGATTATTTTTTTCGACTATTAATATACGATTATTGGGGTATACAATCACCTTTCCAACACAAATGATCTTCGCCCGATTTGATTCCCATCTGCAAAAATATCAATACGGTAGGTACCTGCCGATAGGTATTCTTCGATTTTCCAATATACGGTTAGCGGCATTTCTTCGCCGTCATATTCGACAGGCATCAGCATTGAATAGGTAATATCCTTTCCTTCAAAGTGAAACACGCCTGAATTGGGTTTTTGTAAAATATCGTCGTCGGGTTTCATAATCCGGAAGTATAAAATTTTTTCACCGACCGGAGCGGATATATTTTTGGCTATCTGGAAAGTAAACACAATTTGGTCTGCCTGATTGTTTATTTTTTTCACTTCCCTTCCCCGCGTATTTATCAATTTGAACTGAATCCCAACCGCATCCAAGCGGCTGGCTAAAGTGACGCGTTCGGTCAGTTTTTCTTTGTCTTTGGTCAGTTGAGCGACTGTTGTGGTCGCCTGCTGGTATCTTCTGGTCATCCTGTCTTTTTCGTCTCTCAGTTGTTCGTTGGCAGAATTTAACGAGTCAATTTGCGTCACATAACTTCGTAAAACCGAGCGCAACGTAACAATCTCTCTTGATAATTCATTGATACGCTTTTCGTTGGTAACCTTCACGGTACGAACTTCTTCCATCAGGCGCTGTACCTTCATTTGCTCGGAAGTCAGTAGGGCAATCAGCGAATCGTTCCCGATACGCGCGATTTGGCCTTCGTAGGTCGTCGATAACTCGAATGCTTCGTCCATCAACGCTTCTTTTTCCAGGGTAAAAGCATCAGACATTTCTGATATTTGCAGCTCTTTTTGATAGATATAATACGAAAAACCTGCAATAAGGATCACTAACACAATGATTGCCATTATGATTAATGTTTTTTTTCTGATTTCTCTTTCGGCCGAATCCATAACTTCAAAACAGATCAAAATAGAATTTGATGCAAAGTAAAGCATTTTTTTTGAAAAAAATGCTTTACTTTGCAAATTCATAATTAGATATATGTACGAAAAAATAATTATTCTTGACTTCGGTTCTTCGACATCACAATTGATCGGTCGAAGAATCAGAGAGTTAAATACCTATTGCGAAATCGTGCCTTACAATAAATTTCCGACGGATGAAACCCATATTAAAGGTGTAATCCTGTCGGGCAGTCCGTATGCTTTCAACGACCCTAACGCATTCAAAACAGACCTGAAAGGTATCTACGATAAATACCCTGTATTGGGTATCTGCTATGGCGCGCAGTTATTAGCTTGTCAGTTGGGCGGTGAAGTAGAATCGCTCCATCCCAAAAACTATGGTAATGCGTATCTGTCGTTTATCAATTGCACAGACGAATTGATGACAGGGATTCACACCGGTGCACAGGTATGGATGTCGTTTGGAGATACCATTACCGGTCTGCCGGAATCGTTTGAGGTGATTGCCGGTGCAAAAGAAAACCGTTTTGCCGGTTTCCGCCTAAAAGACAAAAAGGTTTTTGGCGTTCAATTCAAGCCTGAAGTTATTCATACGGAGCATGGTACGGTGTTGTTGGATAATTTCCTGAAAATTTGCGGATGCCGGAAAGACTGGACACAGACTGTGTTTATTGAAACGACTGTTGAAAATTTAAAAAAACAAATTGGAGACGATCGGGTGATTTTGGCGCTATCGGGAGGGGTGGATTCGTCGGTGACGGCGGTCTTACTGAACAAAGCGATCGGGTTGAATCTCACCTGTATCTTTGTCGATCATGGTTTGTTGCGAAAGAATGAATTTGAAACCGTGCTGAAAGACTATGAACATTTAGGCCTCAATGTAATCGGAGTAGATGCCAAAGAAAAATTCTACCGCGATTTGGCGGGTGTGACCGATCCCGAGTTAAAACGGAAAATCATTGGAAAAGGTTTTATCGAAGTGTTCGAAGAAGAAGCCAAAAAACTGTCCGGCATCAAATGGTTGGGACAGGGTACCATCTATCCCGATGTGATCGAATCGTTATCCATCGCAGGAAATGTCATCAAAAGCCATCATAACGTGGGCGGATTGCCGGAGAAGATGAATCTGAAACTCATCGAACCGCTAAGGCTTTTATTCAAGGACGAAGTACGATTGATTGGTCATGAACTGGGTATGAAACCGCAACAAATCAACCGCCATCCCTTTCCCGGTCCCGGGTTGGGAATACGCATTCTGGGAGATATCACCCCTGAAAAGGTGCGTATCCTGCAGGACGTGGATGATATTTTTATTTCGATGTTGAAATCGTGGGGATTGTATGACAAGGTGTGGCAGGCTGGCGCTATTTTACTGCCGGTGAGGTCGGTGGGAGTGACAGATGATGCGCGCACCTACGAGTACGTGGTCGCTTTACGGGCCGTTACTTCGACCGATGCCATGGCAGCCGACTGGTATTGTCTGCCTTACGATTTTTTGGCCAAAGTCTCGAACGAAATCATTTACCAAGTTAAAAGTGTCAACAGGGTGGTTTACGATATCAGTTCCAAACCTCCCGCGACGATTGAGTGGGAATGATGGCGGTCGGAGAGTTATGAATAATTGAATAACTGAATAACTGAATAACTGAATAATTGAATAACTGAATAATTGAATAACCGACTACCAGCTACCGACTACCGACTAAAAAGCATCAAATCTCCTTATCAATCCTGTACCGGTTCCGGCCGGGCGAATCCCGCGAAATTAATTCGCCGAGGAACCCCGTTAAAAACAATTGTGTTCCCAAAATCATTGCAGTCAGCGATATATAAAAAAATGGCGAGGTAGTGACCAAAGGGCGTAAATCACCTGCATAGATGGAGATCATCTTCATCGTGAGTACATAAACAAAAGCAATAAAACCAATCAAAAACATCACACTGCCCCAAAAACCGAAAAAGTGCATGGGTTTTTTTCCGAACCTGGCTGTAAACCAGAGGGTAATCAGGTCTAAGTAACCGTTCACAAAACGATTCAACCCAAACTTCGTCGAACCATACTTGCGCGCCTGATGTTGAACGGGTTTTTCCCCAATTCGATTAAACCCTGCAATTTTCACCATATAAGGTATATGTCGGTGCATATCACTGTATATCTCAAGGCTTTTCACGACATTGTTCCGGTAAGATTTCAACCCGCAGTTGAAGTCATGCAAATGCACACCGGAGAATTTCCTTGCCGTTGCATTAAAAAGTTTGGTCGGGATTGTTTTCGTTAACGGATCGTAGCGTTTCTTTTTCCATCCCGAAACCATGTCGTACCCATCCTCCACAATCATCCGGTACAATTCCGGTATCTCGTCAGGGCTATCTTGCAAATCCGCATCCATTGTGATGACCACATCTCCCTGAGCGCGTTGGAAACCGCAATGCAATGCAGGCGATTTGCCGTAGTTACGCCTGAACTTGATGCCTTTTACCGATGGCGATTCTTTCGCCAACCGTTCGATGACCTCCCACGAACCATCCGTACTTCCGTCATTTACATATAAAACCTCGTAAGTAAAATGATTTTCAAGCATCACACGCTCTATCCATTGATGCAATTCAGGCAACGACTCAGCTTCATTATAAAGGGGAATAATAACCGAAATATCCATTGATGTATTATTTTTGAAAGAAGACAGTGCAAGTTGTTGAGTGACTCCAAATTTATTTGAGAATGGCTGCAAGGCAACTTATCTTCATTTTTTTTACCGCAAAGATAATAAAGAAAAACGTATGATTCAAAAAATAATTCATATCTTTACCGCGAAAAAGTGACAATTTATTTATTTCTAAATTATTTTGATATGAAAAAAGCAGTTTTATTAACATTTGTTTGCCTGCTAATCTGTTCGATTACAGGCGTTGCGCAAAACAACCAGCTTACAGAACAAGAAAAAAAGGATGGCTGGGTGCTTTTGTTTGATGGGAAAAGCATGGCCGGATGGCGTGCATGCAATGAAACAGCAATGCCCGACAACTGGGTGGTTGAAAATGGCATTGTGAGGGTAATTACCAGCGCAGAAAAACGAGCGAAATTACCGCCGGCAAAGGAAGGCGAGCGGCAACGCATTCCTGCCGTTGATATTTTGTATGGCGCTAAAAAGTTTAAAAACTTTGAATTTTCGATTGACTGGAATGTCGGAAAAGGTGGAAATTCAGGCGTTTTCTACGGAGTAACTGAGATTCCCGGTCGACCCATCTATACTGCAGGTATTGAAGTTCAGATATTGGACAACATAGATGCAGGCGACAATAAGTTGTACAATCACCTTGCCGGTTCACTTTATGATATGCTTCCTGCCGTACCTCAGAATGCAAAACCTGCCGGCGAATGGAATACACTTGTGATCAAGATGCAAGACGGAAAAGTAACTCATAGTCAAAATGGGAGAGTGGTTTGTGAGTATACCGTATGGACACCGGAATGGTATAAAATGATTGCCGAAAGCAAGTTCAGGACTTTTGAACATTTACAAGAACCTAATCCCACCAGAGAAGGTTACATCGGTTTGCAAGATCACAATGATTTTGGATGTTCATTTAGGAATATTAAAATCAGGGAATTATAAGAAGACTGTAAGGGTCTGAATCCATCAGTCCGGAAGACTTTCAAACTGTCGGATCATCAGACCGTCAGGCCAACAGTCCGGAATACTTTCAGACCGTCAGATTGTCAGACGAAAAAAAGTTAGGCCGTAAGGTCGTAAGAAATAAAGGATTACCCTGTTTCTTTGCGATCTTACGGTCTTATCTGATTATGATCTGATCAATCACTTCGTCTTTCGCATGTTGATTCAGGCTTTTCAACAATCGTTTCCGGTTGATCATCAATTCATTTCGCAAGGCCGAGGATGTGATCGACACATGCAACGTACGGTTTTTTACATAAAGATTTTGGGTGGATCGCATGATCATGGGGCCTAAAATTTCACCCCAGGCGCGTTTGATGCGCACTTCAAGGATTTTTTGCCTTAACTGTGGATTGTCCTTGAAAAATTCCCCAATGACATCACCAATATGTACGGAATCAATTCGCCTCATTTTACAAGAAAACTAAAAACTAAAAACTAAAAGTTAAAAAACAGCTACCGACTACCAACTACCGGCTACAAACTACCGACTAAATCCGAACCACCTCCCCTTTTTCCACCTTAAACAATACATAATCCCGATTGATAGCCGCCAATATCCTGTCCAAATATTTGCGGTTTGTATCCGTCATGAAAATTTGTCCGAATAATTCGCCGCTGACCAATTCCACGATTTTTTCAACCCGCTCCGCATCTAATTTATCAAAGATATCGTCGAGCAGAAGTATGGGTTTGATATGACCTCTTGCCGAAAGAAAAACGTATTGCGCTAATTTTAAGGCAATCAGGTATGATTTGTTTTGGCCTTGCGAACCGGTTTGACGAATCAAATAACCGTCTAAGGTCATTTCTATGTCATCGCGGTGAACCCCTGTTAAAGTATATCCGACCACCATCTCGCGTTCCCTGTTTGCCGCCAATTGCTTTTCAATCTGATTGTCATGCAATTGCGAGATGTATTCCAAATTGACTGTTTCGGTCGACCGGCATATTTTCCGGTAGAATGTATTAAAGTAGGGGATTAGCGATTCAATCAGTCGCTTTCGTTCCTCGAAAATCGATTGGCTAAGCGTTGTCATTTGCATTTCAAGTACTTCAAATAATGTGGTATCGCGGATTTGGTCGCGCAGCATTTGATTTCGTTGTAAAAGGATTTTATTGTAGTTGATCAGCGCCTGCAAATACGATTTATCATATTGCGAGATGATCACATCCATAAAGCGGCGGCGTTCTTCGCTGCCCCCCCGAATCAATTCCGCATCGGCAGGCGAAATCATGACCAAGGGCAACAAACCGATATGATCGGACAATTTATCATACATTTTCTGATTTCGTTTGAATTGCTTGCGTTGTCCGCGACGTATGGCGCACAAAATCTCTTCTTTCTTTCCATCATCATCGTATTCGCCCTGAAGCACACAGAAATCCGCTTGATGATAGATGATTTGTCCTTCAGGCGTATTCACATGGCTTTTGCAAAACGATAAATAATAAATGGCGTCCAATAAATTGGTCTTTCCCATTCCGTTATTGCCAAAAAAACAGTTCACCTTTGATGAGCACACAAGGCTTACCTGTTGAATATTTTTATAATTCAAGAAAGATAGTTTGTTAATTATCATATTTTTACACAAAATGCTTCAAAACACCCCGCAAAGCGAAAGTTATACAAAAGTAAAAAAATAGTTTGAATGTGGTGATTATATCATTAAAAAAAACTAATTTTGCGCACTAATTTCAAAATAAAAGGTGATCATTATACCAAATAAATAGATAATATGGCAAAAAAGAGTATTGTAAACAAGAAAAAGAAAAAAGAACCCGAAATTGAAGTGGATGAATTTCTCTCACGTTCTGAACAGTTTATCGAAAAAAACAAAAAAAGCCTTATTTATGGCATTGTAGGGGTTGCTGTATTGGTATCTATCGTTTTAGGTTATATTTATGCTTATGCCCAACCGTTGAGTGAGAGGGCTGAAAAAACCATTTTCAAGGGTCAACATTACTTTGAACGCGACTCTTTCTTTTTGGCATTGTATGGAAACGGACTTGATTACGAAGGATTTGAGGCAATCGCAAAACAGTATGGACGTACTAAAACGGGTAATTTGGCTAAAGCCTACGCAGGTATTTGCCATTACAAATTAGGTGATCCGCAGAGCGCCATGAGGCTGTTAAAATCATATAAAGGGAACGACATTCATTTAACACCCAGAGTAACAGGTCTGATAGGCGATTGTTATGTAAGTCTTGGCAATGCCGGGGAAGGAATTAAATATTTCGAAAAGGCAGCTTCAAAAGCTGACGACCAGAACATAAGCCCGATTTATCTTAAAAAAGCGGGAATCGCCTACGAAAGCCTGCAACAATACCGGGATGCAATCAGGGTCTATACGCTTATCAAGGAAAAATACGGACAGTCTATGGAAGGCGTTGAGATCGAAAAATACATCATCCGCGCCGGGCATTTGGCTGAAAAATAATCTCTAAGCCCGATGGCTACTGCTTTCAAAGTTCTTTCAAACAACAATCCGGACACCATTCCCAATGCCGCTTCGATGCGATTGGGCATTGTGGTATCCGAATGGAACCATCAGGTGACGGAATCACTGCTGGAAGGCGCTTGCCGGACGTTGATCCGGAATGGAGTAAGCCCGGAGAATATCCGTGTGGAATGGGTGCCGGGGAGTTTCGAACTGACGTTTGGTGCACGTCAGATGGCAGAACATTTAAATATTGATGCAGTCATCGCAATCGGTTGTGTAGTCAGGGGCGACACCCCTCATTTTGATTATATCTGTTCGTCGGTGACGCAAGGGTTTACAGAACTCAATTTAAAATATGATATTCCATTCATCTTCGGGGTGTTAACTACCGAAAATATGCTTCAGGCAGAAGAACGTGCCGGAGGCAGGTATGGAAATAAAGGAGAAGAAACCGCAATAACTGCAATAAAAATGATAGATTTGTATTGCAGATTAAAAAAATAAACGTATCTTTGCAGCCTATTTACCGAAAAGACGTCGCGGTTTTACCGGATGTGACGAATGATCGGCAACAGCGAAAAGTCGTTCCAACGACTTGATTTGACATAACGATGAACAGGTAAAAACTGAAAGGGCAGTTTCCAGAGTGGCCAAATGGGGCTGACTGTAACTCAGCTGGCTTCGCCTTCGGTGGTTCGAATCCATCACTGCCCACAACGGGATTCAGGTTTTTAATGCGGAAGTAGCTCAGTCGATAGAGCATTAGCCTTCCAAGCTGAGGGTCGCGGGTTTGAGCCCCGTCTTCCGCTCTGACTGAAAGACAAGCGTTTACATAATCAGTAGACGCTTTTTTTTGTAAAAACCCGGTTAAAACACTCGTTGTTCTTCCCGGAAATGTTTTATTAGTTTACTAAATAAAAAATGAGAGGACAAATTGATTGAATTATTAAATAAATGTATACCCTTGTGCTAACGTAACGGCGATTACAGTAATGCGGGTTGCGGTAATATTTAAATAAACAGCGTATGAAATTCTATGACAGAGCATCCGAAATTGCTACTTTACAGAATATTGAACAAGACTCATCGGATGTGGCGCAAATGACAATGATGGTTGGCCGCAGGCGAATTGGCAAAACAACCTTGTTAAAAAACGCTTTTACGGCTACCCCATTTCTCTATTTTTTTGTCGCAAAAAAAAATGAAATATTATTGTGCGAGGAGTTCTCGCAAGAAATCGCCGACAAACTACGTATTCCCATCGGAATTATGCAAAAGAAACATTATGTTTGCAGTGCATAATAATTATCAATATGAGATTCGTTCGAGGGGCGTCCCGGTAATCGGAACGCCCCTCTACATTCATTTTTTAAGAATTTACAGCCTAATCTGTTCAGTTGCCCGGACGGCGTTGCATGCGTTGAGCTTGTAATGTTTCATACTTCTTGAACTGATCTGCGGTTAATATAGCCTTAACCTTGGCTGTGTTTTCTTCACGCAACTTAGTCATTGCTTCGCGATCAAAACCTCCTCCGCCGGCATTCTGACGTGCAGCTTGAAGTTTAGTTTGATAATCCTCATCAATCTTTTTGAAATCGGCAAATTGTTTGTCATTCAGATTCAATTCCTTTTTCATCGTTTCCAAATTCGCCGCGATTTGTTCGGGAGTCTGTTGAAATCTACCACCTTGTCCGCCTTGTTGCGCGGATACCGTAAAGACAAACGTCATTAAACATGCTACAATTAAAATTTTCTTCATAATCTACTTTTTTTTAAATAATACTTTTTTTATATAAATCACACACTCAGTTAGACTCATATAAAGCGATATGGTTTAATCGTTTTTTTGTAAATGATTATTTGTAGTGTTTTGAATCTAAAATCATCTGACCATTTTATTTTCTTGTAGTTAGGTTTAGGCAAAAGCCGGGCAGGATAATTCATATTTAGTAATAAACTCATCTTTAATTTTATTAATCGAATTATCCAAGTAGCCTGTAAAAGAGAGTTTGGAATCATTGTTTTCGAAAATAGTAATTGATGCTTCTGTTTTTTGGTCGGGTTCAAAAAACAAATCAAAATAGACAGATTTATTATTTTTCTCGAAATGAATATACACACATTCGTCATCAGAAACGCCAACATTAATAGTCTCAGGGAAAAACAAAAGAACACTCATTAACGATTTATTAAAATCATTTTCAATAACATTTGATGAAATGCTTGAAAACAAATGTTCTTTCTGCTTGAACGAATAATTAAATTTCAAGTTCAAATCGATCCATCTATCAATCGTGTCCTGTTGTTCAAGGAAGCTATCCGTATATATTTTACTGACATTTTTATCTTCCCATGAGTTTAATGCTGATTTTGGCAAAGATGAATCATAAGCCTCCGCAACAACTCTGTTCAACATTGATAGAGAGTCATTATTGGGCAAAAAAGCAGTGAAATCATAGTCTTGCAAAACATTAAAAAAAACAGGCAGCATATTAATATTCAGGATTTAGCGTTTCTAAAAATTCAATAGTGATTAATCCGAAGAAAATCTCCTTTTGTTTCGCATGTATTTTATTTAGCTTCTCCCATAGAATATTTAAGTCAGAAATCGGATTAAAATTTTCAAAAACACTTACATCTATCAATGATGCTTCAATGATTTTTTGTTCTTGAGGAGATGCCGATATTCTTTTAGCTTTATTAGTTAATGTTACATAAGTTTTTAAATTATCAGTCTCATCAGCTAATCTCAAAATCGAACTTTCCAATTTCAAACCTGTTTCTGAAATATCAAGAGTGCCTTTTATCCCTTGATAGATGTCTATGTTTTTAAATTCGCTTATATATCTAATCCCTACTCTATTAAAACTTTTTATTGCTTTTTTTTCAAATAGGTTGGTTATTATGCCTGATATTATCTGAAGATATTTTTCCCACCCTATATACTTGTCTGCTGTACAATTAAAAATAATTTGATTGGGAACAAATTGAATCCGAACATTTTCTTTGATAAAGAAGCCGCCATTATTACTTCCCAAGCCAAAAGCAATTTGTTGACTATTATCAAATTCAATATTTATATTTTGATTTGGAACAGGTGCATATTGATAGCCCAACTCCCCAAGCACATTAGAAACAAAGCCGAGCATTAACTCCTGCGGTATTCCTTGCATATATCTGATTTCTACCAAAGTATCTTTCAGTTTTTCGGGATTTATTTTTTTTGGCAATGACATAAATAGGATGTGTTATTTGTGTACAAAGGTACAAATAATTTTAATTCAAATGCAAATTTAATCTGTTATTTGCAATTTATTCCGCATACTGAACAGGTTTTTTTATGCGGATAATCCACAGGTTTCTTCTGAAATGAGCTGAGGCGCAGTTGTGAGCTGCGCCTCAGTTCGTTTGTCCGGCAGTGTGTCTGCCGCCCTTCCGGCGGGGAACGGATTATGATCCGTTCCGGCCGTTGGGGATTGAGTGGTTTTTAATTAGTTACTTACTTTAATTGTTTTGTTTCCTGCGCGGACGATATAGACGCCGCGTCCGGGCAGTGGAACATCCATGCTGTTGCTATTGGCTACGCCTCGTGCGATCAGTGCGCCTGTGATGTTATACACGCTCCAATCGTCGCCGATGGTCAGACCGTTCAGATACAATGTACCGTTTTGAGCGTACACCTTCAGGGTGTTGGCTTTAACCACGTCGATACCGACGTCCCTTGTGTCGCGGAATACGGCTACGACCGAGACGTGGCATGCAGGCATTGTAAAGGTACGCTTATTACCCGTACCGCTCAACGGTAGCGGTTTGCCGTCGCATCCGATGACCACGATCGATTCAAATTCAAAGAACTGATCAGGCGTGATGGTCAGTGTGACCGCTTCGCCCGCCGGAGCCAGATACCTGGGATCGGAAGTGACCGTTCCACCCGGGAACGATGTTGGGATATCTATGAAGAATCCATGATCTACGACGGTCAAAGTGAAGGTCATCCTTTCCCACCAGATCGCATTGTCGGCGCGAATAATCACTTTATATACACCTACCGGCAATCCTTCGGCGATATCCAGCATTTTCGTCTTATCGTTCCATGTGATGCGGCTATCTCCCGATTCAATCCATACCTTAACCGGCGGCGTTCCCGCAGTGGTATAAGGTCCTACAGAGGTATCCTTATATCCTTTTGGAAGCGTTGCTTCGTCAGGCCCGTAGATACGCGCTCCGGTCCGGTCGGGATCAGGAACAGGCGCTGCTGTTACCGTAATAGTCAACGGTACGCTTGTTGCAGGACTATAATTGCCTGCCGGATCAACAAAACTTGCATTATGAGTCCGTGACCCTACATTGCCTACCAATGTAGCAGGGGCATCCCATGTCCATCCGGCCGGAAGCGTCACACTTGACAAAGTAGAACCGTAGACGGCTGTTAAGCCTGTTGGGGTCGTTGGGGTAGCTTGACCCACTTCCACGTTCACGTCATCCGCCACAATATTGTAGTTTGTATCTGTTGGCGTAAAAGTCAGGTTGTGCGTGTTCGACCCAAGATTTCCAACAGAAGTTGTTGTTACTGCCGTCCATGAGAATGAACCTGCCGGAACGCCTGAACCGTCGCCCGGTAATGAAACATCTGCAAGTGTCTGTCCGTATGCTGCCGTCAAGTTGGTTGGCCATGTGACAACAGGATCGGCTTTAACAACTTCAAAACTCTCTATGTATGATGCTGTTATACCGTTTGTGCCAGTAACTGTTACTGTGGCAGTATATGTTCCCACGGAGAGACCCGTTTTTGGTTCTACCGTAAAAGCATTTGTCGTGGTTCCGCCTACTGCAATACTGCTGGCGCTTGTTGTTGATAGCGTAAAGGCTGTCACATCAGACAGTGCGATTGTCAATGCGCCTGTTGGCTGATTGCCTGTATTGGTTATGTTTACGCTTGCAGGTGTCTGTGCTCCGTAGCCAAAAGGAACAGGTGTCCAAAATGTACGGGTTCCGGTTTCACTGAGCGATATGGTATAGGTTGCCGCAACCGTCGCAGGGAATACAGCCTGAATCGTATTACTTCCTGTTCCGCCAGGAGGGCTTGCTATATTGGTCGCCGTTGCACCAGCAACTATGAAAAAATCTTGAGCTACGCCCGTCAGTGTGTAGCCTGATTTAGGTATGATCGAAATGGTCGCTATGTAGATCTGGCCATAACCAAATAGATTGTCAGTTGGATTCCATGTTACTGTACCTGTATATTGATCGGTTGCGGTTATTGTCGATACAGGAATCTCTCCGGCAGTAGGCGCTGTTACGCCGCCAATATTTGGAAGATTAATCGGTATATCTGTCTGTGTCACCACAATGGGGAATGAGTTTGAGGTCGTTCCATCAAATGTGACTTGGATATTGTGAGTCCCCCCTGGAGTAGTACCGTCGGTTTTGATAGTCATTTGTTGAGTTATAACATTGACAGGATCCACCAATATACCTTGAACACTCTGGGAATACGTAACATTATATGTCCCAACACCAATATTCGCCGTCGTAATGGCAAATACTGCTGAACTTGCTGTTCCTGATTCTAACTGTCCGAACAGGCTTGGTGTAGCTACTGTTATTGATTTACCACTTGCTCCACTGCCACCAGGCCCCAACCCTTGGCCTCCAAGGCCGGGTCCATAGCTTGAACCTCCTGATATAACAAAAAACGGGCTGTTATTGACAGGCATAGGAGTCGCAGTTCCACCGGCATTACCATTACCGCCGCCGCCACCGCCGCCGGCACCTGCTCCACCACCGCCTGCGGAACCACCGGTAGTACCACAGCTACCTCCTGTAGATGATCCCGTAACGGCACGATAAATTATTCTGGTGGCACTATCATTACCGCCCGGGCTATTTCCACCGCCGCCGCCGCCGATACCGGCGCCGCC
>JAIRJR010000216.1 GCA_031260575.1 Tannerella sp. | reverse complement strand
TAGCCCGTAATGAAACGATACAAAGTAAGTGAATTTTTATACACAGCCTAATTCATTATAAACTGATTTTTTAAACTCGTCAAAGTTTTCGTATGTTTCTACCCTTCCCATTTTTATATCTTCAATAGCCTCATCAAGTCCATTTTTTGGGGGAGTTACTTTGATATCATAATTAATTTTAACGCCTTTAATCACAGACATCAATTCCATCGCCTGCGCCGCCACTTTATTTCTCTTGTCGTAACTCACTAATACCTTATACATAATAATACTGTTTTTGAAATTATTAATCCTTTGCAAAGATACGATTTGTTTGTCAATTGACAAAGATATGTTATAGTAAGGGCTCATGCCAAAGTAGGGGACTAAAGTCAAATACAACTCATTGTTGATTTAAATTCAACGATATAGGATTTATGGAAAAATAGAGATGTAGTAAAAAAAAAATCCTTAACGCTTGTTTTGTCGGAAATGTTGGCGATACCCCTGTTACTGCTATTTTAGTTTTTGTCCCGGGCGTTTTTGCCTGTTTGTATGGGTTGATTTGGAAAAAGGAAAAATGAGTTTGCAAATAATTGATATTATTTGTTTTATGAGTTATATCCGACTTTTCGTCCCTATTTTGGCATGAGGCCTATTTGGCATGAAGGCAAACCCCCAACTTTTTCTTTTCCCCTTTTGTTTTTTTGTATAATACGGCAAATGCGTGAGCATTTTGTGAATGTGTTTTATGTTTTGTAGCAACCAATAAAACACTGGAAGGTTTGAAAAAAGATTTTGTTGAAGGTCTTAAATTTCACATTGAAGGATGCCGGCAGGATAATGATGTATTACCGGAGTGGCTTGTATCCGGTCGATATGAAATAGACTACATACTTGAAACATCGGCGCTGATTCATAGCCTTGATGGCGTTCTTACGCGCTCGGCTATTGCCCGTGTATCGGGAATCAATGAAAAACTGATCGGACACTACGCATCCGGCTACAGGAATCCACGCCCGAAGCAAAGGGAAAAAATTATTAATGGTATTCATACTATCAGCAGGGAGTTGTCATCTGTTGTGTAGGTATGGATAATATATTGAAATACAATGTTTTTATTGCTTCGGCAAAGTATAGCGACGATGACGAAGCATTTATCGGCCGGATAGAAGGAATTGGTGGAATATAAAATTATCCGTAGCCCTTTGTGTGTTCGTGCATTTATTTCACATAAATTATTGCAGAAAAATTTGGAAATAAGTATTCATATTCGTACCTTTGCGGTGTATTATTTAAACAAAAATTGACCTAATGAAGTATTCAGAATTGGAGAAATTGATAATGAAAACGACAAACAGCCGCTTTCATCGTCAAGGACGTCGGCATCCAATCTGGAAAAATCATGATACAGGTGAATTTTTTGAAATGAGTCGGCACAAAAGCGAAGAGGTAGCAAAAGGGACATTAAATGACATTCTTGAAAAATCGGGGGCTAAAAAATAGCCTGCGGCATTTAAATCAAAAAAAATAAACGTATGAAAGTAACAGTAATTATCGAACAAAACAGCAAAGGGCGGTATTCAGCCTATATCAGCGACGATAGAATTAAATTCGGTGTATTGGGCGAAGGCAAAACGGTTGAGGAAACGATAGAGGATTTCAAGATCGGCTATGAAGATATAAGAGAAACATATCTAAGCGAAGGAAAGAAATTTACGGAATTGGAATTTGATTTCAAATACGATATTGCCTCATTTTTATCAGTTTATTCCAATGTGTTGTCGCTGGCGGGAATGTCGCGGCTGACAGGACTGAATCAGGGTTTATTAAGTCATTATGTTACGGGAAGAAAAAAACCGACGCATAAAACGGTTTCAAAAATCAGAAATTCAGTGCATGAATTTGGCAAATCATTGTGTCAGATTGATTTTGTTTGATTCATACACTGCGATTCTTATTGGCTGTCTGCCCGTCAAGCGGGCTTTTTTGTACACGATGTAATTTTCAAGGCAAAAGATTGGTGGGATATAAAATTATCCGTAACTTTGACTTCACAAAAGTCCTCTGAAAATGGCAAAAATGGCGATTTTGTTGCTGGTTTGTTACCGGTTGTTTTCAGTGGATTTTATATTCAAGTAGTTGAAGGCGTATTTTAGTTTTTTAAAGAAAAACTGAAGTAGGGATTCTGCAGGCTTCGAAAAATAATGGAGAACTTTCAATCTTTCTCCAACACCAGCAGCTTTTTGCCCTCTATGTCAATCAGGTGAACCTGATTTGGGGTTGCTCCATGTTTGACTTGGGCTATCTTATTGATTGCTTGAATGATATTGGCTTCAATCTCCATGCCGTAGATGCATGCCCGCATGGTAACAACAGGTGCAACCAATTTTATAGCCGCAACATTTTTTGCATCGGGTTCAAAACCTGCAGTCATCATATTACAACCCACATTTCCATGTACCCTTTTTTCTGCCCAATTAAATTCGAGAAAAGGCATATTCTCCAATGTAATCGTTTCGTCCATCACCGAAACAATCGTCCATTTGCCATTCAAATCCTGCGCTTTGTATGTGTTCACCGTTTGACAGGAACTGAAGATTACCAAACAAAGACTCATCAAACACAAGAAACTGTTCTTTTTCATTTTATCATTTTTTGTCATATAAATACTGATCAATTAACACAGCAAAAAACCATCTTAAAAGAGCAATCGTGAAAAACCTATACAAAGGTATGAATATTTAATGAATCAGTGAACGACATTTTTTTTATTTTTTTTGCATTTTAATGATTGCATTTAAAAAAATAGTTTTACCTTTGCGGCGGATAAAGAAAAAGAAATGATAAAGAACAGCCTCATTATATCTATTGATATTATTCTACTCCGGGAAACGGAATAGGAAGTGAGATTGTTGTTGTGTTTTTACTGATGGTTTGAACCTTTCTCGCTTCCGGGCGAGGGAGGTTTTTTTTATCCACAAATTTGGAACTATTAACATTGAATTAAATATGGACAAGTTGATTATTTTTGATACAACCTTGCGGGATGGAGAGCAAGTCCCGGGTTGTCAGTTGAATACTGTGGAAAAGATTCAGGTGGCGAAAGCCCTTGAAGATTTGGGAGTGGATGTGATTGAGGCGGGTTTTCCGGTGTCGAGTCCGGGGGATTTTAACAGTGTAGTCGAGATTTCGAAAGCCGTCACGTGGCCGGTGATTTGTGCGCTGACGCGTGCCAATGAAAAGGATATTGACATAGCAGCCGAATCGCTAAAGGCGGCCAAGCGTGGACGAATCCATACCGGAATCGGCACGTCGGATTATCATATCCGGTATAAGTTTAATTCCAACCAGGATGAAATTCTGGAACGTGCTGTTGCGGCTACGCGGTATGCGAAAAAGTATGTCGAAGATGTGGAGTTTTATTGCGAGGATGCCGG
>JAIRJR010000187.1 GCA_031260575.1 Tannerella sp. | reverse complement strand
CCTTTTTCCAGGCCGATTGCTTCGCCTTCCTCTTTGGAATCGCTAATCATGCTTGTTACGGTCATCGTGTCAATTTTCCATTTGTCGTAAGCATCCAATTGCACTTTCGTGTAGGCAGCACGCTCCATGTAACCCACCGCTTCGCGTATGTCATCGTTTTCAAGCAACTCGGCGGGGACATCTTCCGTTGTTTCGTTGATTTCGGTAAGGAAACGAAGCCATAAATCATGCAACTTTTTCTCGGCACGGTTTTGTGGCTTAAACTTGGGCAATTCAATAAAGAAAAATTCCAACCCTTCGATTTGCTTTTCGGTATTGCTGATGTTGACTATTTTGTAGTGATGAAAATATTCGTCTTTCATCGCGGGCGAATTATCAATCGTGTCGTTTACAAAATTCAACGCATAGACCGGTTTGAGCAATTTGAATTTTTCGGCTTTGTCCAATTGCTTCACGTATGCCTTTGAGGCGTTGAGCAAAACACGACTTCGAAAACTTTCATTCCAAAACAGTTGCATCTCGACAAGGAACTGTCGGCCGTCCGAATCGGTACAGCGAATATCAACCGACGTATTACGCAGGACATCCGTCAGTTCGGGTATCAGTTCGCCTGTTTGATATTCGATGGAGACAACCGGCTTGTTGAGCGGCAACATGCTGTTAACAAGACTTATGCAAAGGTGTTTGTGTTCGCCGAATACACGCTTGAAAGTCAAATCGTTTTTTGGGTCAAGAAAATGTGCCATAACCGATAGTGTATTTTATTAACGGCACAAATATACAAACAATTTTGTGTAAACCTGATATGTCAAAGAACTTTTTTGCCCCGAAGGGCTTGGATGGTACAAAAAAACTTTGTATCCATTTTATTTGTCAATTCTCCACCGTCAATTGTATTGCTTATGGAGTATAAGCCGTGCCTCTCATGCTTCGTGAGCCGGCCATCTCATGGAGTCTGAGCCGACCGTCTCACGCGGCCTGAGCAAGTCGGCTGTTTTATTTAACTTCGAGTCTTACTCTGGAAGTGATATAGCGCGGCTCTCTCAATGTGGTGGATGTCGTCGAATACAGTGTCTTGATTGTCAGCGAATAGAAGCCTGTCGAAAGGTCGGGCAATTGCAGGATAATCCGGCTCGGGTCGTTGACTGCCGGCGCGTCTTGCTGCTCTGTTATATGTTGCGTGCCTGCATTAGTCCAGGTGATGCAGCTTTCAACCGTTTCGCCTTCTTCTGGGATGACGCGGATTTTCTTTCCGGTGATGGTAACGGTTTTGCCGGGCGTTATTTCGCCGTTGACAGCTCCGGTGGTCGAATCGGTAACGCCGTCGATGGACGCGCCGCCGTATTCGAGGCTCAAGCCGTTGTACGTGCCTTTTACCTGACGGAGCATGGCATGAACGGTATTCGTGACACGGCTGTTGATGACGCAGTTGTGGCGACTGTCCACATAATTGGTGTCTTCGTAGAAATTTCCTGTGATACTCGGCTCCAGCAGCGTGATTTCGTCGTTCACCTTTTCGCCTTCGGCCAGGAATTCGAGTTTGGCTTCGTTCATCATCCGGTAGATGTTGATCAGCGTGTCCTTGCGGTATTCGGTACGTTTCTGCACAATCCGGTCGGCAAGGTCGTTGATACCTTTCGTTTTCTTCGATTTTACTTTGGCGATCCGGTCGGTCGGATCCTGTGTTACGGTGTTCTCTATCAGATAGAAGAACCATTCGTGGATTTTTTTGATTGCTGACATGATATTAATTATTAATGATTAAAAAATAGTTGTTGTATGTTTCCGTACTGTTTTATTTTCTATCTATAAGCCTTGGGGTTGCAAAATAAGAAACAAATTTCCTTTTATGCAAATTTTATTTGAACAAAATGAAATATTATTTAGTATTATGCATTACGGAGTTGATTATTAAGCACTAATTTTGAATCATGTTAAGTAACAAAAAATATTCAGAAAAAGTACTTGTGAATATTATCAAAATTCGCAACGAGAAGAGATTGATGCAAATTGATATTGCGGCTATGTTAGGGATTGATATGTCTACATACAGCAAAATTGAAAGCGGAAAAATTGCATTAACAGTTGACAGACTTGCCAAAATTGCAAGTTTTTTCGATATGGAAGTAGTAGATGTAATTTACTGGCCGGCCAGATACGTCAAATACGATTCGCTGAATGCAAGCGAAAAAAACAGTCATCAACCCAAAGTAACGATTCAAATAGAATTGAGCGAGGAAAAGAAAGAGAAAGTGCTTGAAATGCTGTTTGACGGGAAAGAATTGGGGATATTGAAATATTGAAAAAACGTATCCATATTTCAATTTATTTCTCCATCATTTCCCGATACGCGATCAATAGTCCGGTCATTTCCGAATAACTCAGGATTCCGCTTCGTTGTTTATTGGTTTTGAGATAACTGTCGTATGCTTTCTCCTGTACCTTCGAGAGTGTTTCATGATAGGCTTTCTGCCAGTGTTCGTAAATTTCACGGTAGTCGGCAATGATACGTGGGTCAATTCTGCCGGCAATTTCCCTGTATTGCTCAGGTGAAATTTTCCGCAAATTGCCAAGCAGGTACGATACGGTTTGCAGGTATCCGCTGTATCGTACCACCGGATAATCGCTCGACGTGCAAATGAGGGTTGCATAGAGGTTGCATTCCGCCTCGCCGGTAATGCCAAATTGGTGCGCCTTTTCGTGAGCCAATGTATAAGGATATGATATGGGCAATGAATAGTTGTTGACATGCACTTCGTTGAAAAAAGGACCGAAAAATCCCGATACGCCCACCCGGGTCATCAATGGCTCGATAAGGGTTTTCTTGGTACGTCGCCAACCGCACGGATAAGGCAAACGCAACGCTTCGTGATATTTCTTGTAAAGAACTTCTACGTCGCGGTCTACTTCAGATACATCGAATTGCGGATCAGATACATACGATTGATTTAGCAAGTCTATGTATTGATTGACGAACGCTTCAAAAAAAATGCGGTCTTCTTTGGGGGGTTCCAATTCAAAGCGTGTAAAAAAGTCAGGGCGGAAATATCCGATACCCCACGCCAAATAAAACCAAACCAAAATCCATAAGACAGATAATAGCACTTTTTTAAGCCATCCGGAAAATGACAACCGCTTAAATATCATCATAATGATACTTCCTGAGCATAAAATTATGGCCGCGATCAACCCTGCATCAAACAGCGAAAATGCCACCCAACGATTTATGAACGAAAGTATCGTTGCAATCGCAGGATAGCAAAATCGAAAATAGGATTCTGCCAATGCAGGAACCTGCGAACAAGCAAAGATGAATGTCAGCAATACAATGGGTATGATGAATTTATAGGTCAGGCGCGATTTTCCGGTAAACATCATTGTCAAATTTATCTATACCATATCATGCGAATGCGAGCGAGACAAGGTAATCCGGATTAATCATGATAATCACAGATCACAGTTTTGATTAATATGCCCTTGCAAACAATACGCGCTGTTCGGACGGCAAGCCGGAAACCATACACTTTCCGGGTGTTTTGTCACCATCCAATAAGATACAGCGTATCGTCGCTTTGGTTTCTGTTTTGATGCGGTCTTCGGTTTCAGGCGTTCCGTCCCAATGAGCCATAACAAAATATCCTTCTTCAATTTTTTCTTTAAACTCATCGTAGGTCTCCACCGATACCATGCGGCTCTTCCGGTTGTCAAGCGCCTTTTGATAAATATTTTGTTGAATATCTTCCAGCAGGTTTTTTACATATTCCTCAATGCCGTCGCACGAGATGGTTTCCTTTTCTAACTTATCGCGACGCATCACCTCGATTGTATTATTTTCCAGATCGCGTCCGCCCATAGCCAAACGTACCGGTATGCCTTTCAGTTCGTATTCGGCAAATTTCCAACCCGGCTTTTTGGTGTCCGAATCATCGTATTTGACCGTAATACCCAAATTCTTCAATCTTTGCATCATACCGGCCACCTTTTCGTTGATTTGCGCCAACTGTTCTTCCGAACGGTAAATCGGGATAATAACAACCTGAATGGGAGCCAAATAAGGAGGAAGTACCAACCCGTTATCATCCGAATGTGCCATTACCAAAGCACCGACTAA
>JAIRJR010000171.1 GCA_031260575.1 Tannerella sp. | reverse complement strand
CTTTTTGAAGGATTAACAAAATATATATCCATATACGGTAATCCCGGCACTACTACTTGCAGTTCAAATATTGCAACCAATAAAGGATGGACTGTTAATATGATAAAAATATAAAATTTCCCCGTTGAGCGGCAATTACATTGCCGCTCTGCTTTTTTCCGAATTTGAAATTCGATTATTTCCTTCGTATTCAATTTGGCTCTCCCAAAATTGGTGGAATGTGCAACGAAAAAGATGGTCAGGCAAGAAATCCCGGAAACTGATTGCCAATTGTAATTAAAAGAGTATTATCTTTGTCAAAATTTTAATAAAATATTTGTTATGAAATATACGTTAGTCATAAAACAAGGACAAGACGGCTTTCTTATCGGGCAATTGAAAGAATTACCTGCTGTATTTTCCCAGGGCTTAACCGTATCCGAATTGAAAGAAAACATTGCAGATGTACTCGACTTGTATTTGGAAGATATGCGCGAAAAATACGTTCCCCAAGGTGTAATACTGGAAGAAAAAGAAATAGTCTTTGCCTAAATTTGTCAAGAAAAGAGGAAAATTCATTCAGCATCTGAATACTCAAGGATGTGGCTTTTTGAAACATTGCGCAAAACATGACAGGTATATGAACCATAGCAACGGCAACCGCACTTATATTCCCCGTCATGTAGATATAGACACTGACTTGTGCATGCTTATCTATAAACAATTGGAAATCCCAAAACCGGACGAAAAATGACTCTGCCGGCGCGTCGTTACAACCGCCAACCGTCATTGCGACCAAAGGCGGTTACTGATAAACATTATATTATTGTTTTGAATACACAACTTATATAATCTCACCGAAAGCGGCCGCTGCGGAGCGTCTGCTTTCTTTCCGGATCGCTTCGTACCTCGCGATGACGCTGCACATCGTAGAGACGCAATGCATTGTGTCTCTACCCGCGCCGGCCGGGCGGCGATGTATTTGGAGAGTTATACAAAAAAAGGCACAATGAGAACAAAAAATTAATGATGCTTATGGGAAAAGAACTTCTATTGAACTGATTTCGCCGTCTTATTTAGTCATTATCAGCTGAAAAGGTGATGTTATCGAAATTAGTTCAAATGAAATTTGGGTGATTCTGATAAATAAACGTTATCTTTGCATTTTTATATTTTGAATTGATATGATACACACTGTATATATAGACGATGAAGATGTTGACGGAATGAAACTGTTGAAAGAAATACGCCGGAAAAATCGTGGTGTTCGGTTTGCGCCTGTCAAGAATGACTATGTTTCGCCTGAAGGATACATGACCGTTGAAGAATTTCGTATGGAAGCGAAAAAAAGTCTTACAAAGATACTCAACGAGCATGGTATTTGTTAGCCGACAAGCCAAAATTGATTTGGACAATATTGTCATAGGATTGCTTGAATGGGAAAAAGTAGAATTAACTGTCCTCGAAGTAATGCTATACGTTGATGATATTTCGGATATTTGTTACAAATTGGACAATTTATCATATCATCACCCTGCAAAATACAAAGAACACTTGAAATACGGTGAATATTCTCATTCATACAAACGCAATTCAAACACAACATGGTATATAATTTATGACATTGATTTGTACAACCACATATATGTCAATAAAATAATCAGCAATTACCTAACTATTTCGTGATTTTGTTAGTGTTTGACGGAATGATACCCCTGTTGAGCGGCAATTGCATTGCCGTTTTTCTTTTTTGTCGAATTTGAAATTCGGTTGTGTTCTTCGGCGGCATTACAAATGCCACCGAACTTGGATATGGTATGGAAACTTATCGCTTTGTGGAAAGCGGCGCGAAACAACCATCCCGGATGGTATATTTGTATCGCCATCTTCAACACGGTTGGTTTTTTGCCCATTATTTATCTTTTAATACACAGAAAGAAATAACATTATAACGCAAACCAGTAATTCAATTTCACCATAAACACATTCCCCGGATAGTAGTCGAACAGCGCTCTTGTGTTCTGCGAAAAGGAAGGGATATATTCGGATGCCCGGCCTGAGCGGTCCTGCGCCCATACCAAGTAGATGATGGAGTTGGGCTTGTATTCCCACCGTGCGACGAGGTTGAAGCGGAATTCGCGGAAGCTGAAATCCGGATTGTCGAACGAATAGTTATATCCGGTGGATGCTTCGCGGGCTGAATAATTGTTGTCCTGCGCATTGTAGGCCAGTTCGTCGGGTTGCAGCAGGTGGAAACGGTTCTCGAAGGTTTTGTCCATCGTGTCGGTTGCCCGCTTGAATTTGGAGTATTTGCCTGTCGATATGAAGGGGTTACCGTAGAATTGAATGGAGAGTTCGGGAGTGATGATGTAATCTATTCGCGTGGTGAGGCCGATGATTTCCTGCTTGAGCGCTCCCATAAGGTAGATTTGCCGGCCGTTGTTTTCTAATTCATGCTTTCCGACGTATTCGAGTTGTTTGTTCGAGTACGTATAGTTTACCCTTGCCGAGAGGTTTAAATTGGGCATGGGGCGGTAGTTGACGGTTACGTTGCCAAATTGGGCATAGCGGATGTCACCGAGCATCGTCCCGTGGTAGATACCGGCAGATACGCGTTTGGAGCCGTCAGATTCGATCATCAGGTCTGTACCCCAACGTGGGTTGACGTCGACCGGCGGGCCTCCGCGCAGCAAGGACGTTTCGATTTGTTTTGCATCGTAGAAGGCGCTGATGAAAGCGAAGTAATTGTTTTTGAACGCAAGTTCTGCTTCCGATCCGATTCTTCCGGAGAGAGGTTTGTTGCTGAAATCCGTTTCATACATGTAGAAGACGTCGAAGAAGTATCTGCGGAAAATACCCTGCGGTTTGGTTTCGGAATATCCAAGGAAACCGTTGATATATTTGTAGTCGGCTTTCCGGACGAATCCAAGGTTGTTGAAATCGAATCCCGGGGGTGCCCACGCGAGACGCTGTTCACTGATGATTTTGTTGTTGGTTCCCCTTCGTCCGACAATGATTCGCCCGGCATTTCCGGTAAGGTTAGTGCGCGAGCTGTCTACGCCGAGGTGTGTGACGCCTTCCCGCTGGTAGAAATGTACCGGCGAACGTTGTAGGTTCGTGATTGCTACTTTGTCGCCGCCGACGTCGCTGTATTGGAGGATGCCCCTGATAAAGTAGTTTCGTTTGAAAAAGTATTGTTCGAAATCCACCGCCCCGGCGTACGCGTTTTTGACAAGGCCTTTGAGGTGCTCTTCGTTGATTACGCGGTTTGTGGATGTGAGTAATGCGCCGATAATGGTGTTTCCTTTTTTGAAGTCCTGTTGTACGCGCGCTACCGAATAGCTTGTGAATGGTTGCGCCGTCATTGCGTATTCGTGGCCGAAGTCGTTTATTTTTGCATTTCACTTTGCTGA
>JAIRJR010000164.1 GCA_031260575.1 Tannerella sp. | reverse complement strand
AATGCCCGTCAATTCATCTTTTTCAGTTCAGTGAAAGCGGCTGCCGATACGGTTGAAGGCGATATTCTTACAGAAGACGTCGTTCCAAAACCGGTTGGAGCTTACGGCGAAAGCAAAATTGCAGCGGAAAAATATATTCAGGTACAGGGTGAAAGGTACAGGGTACAAGGTAAAAACGATCTTTCGCCTTTCACCTTGTGCCCAAAATCCGTTTATATCTTTCGTCCCTGCATGATTCATGGACCTGGTAACAAAGGAAATCTGAATCTGCTGTATCAGTTTGTCAGTAAGGGAATCCCTTACCCTTTGGGCGCTTTCGAGAATAAGCGCTCATTTCTGAATATCTGGAATCTGTCGTATATTGTGGAACAGTTTATACTTCAAAATCCGGAATCGGGGATTTATCATCTCGCTGATGACGAACCCATATCTACCAATGAATTGATACGGTTGATTGCCCAATCCAAAGGAAAGAAAGAAAAGATTTGGAATTTTAATAAAAGCTTGATAAAAAATATTGCCAAAGTGGGAGATATTTGCCATTTACCGCTTAATTCGGACAGACTTCAAAAGTTGACTGAAAATTATGTCGTTTCCAACCAGAAAATGAAAGATGCGCTGGGGATTGCAAATTTACCGGTCGATGCTGTGGAAGGACTGGAAAGAACACTGAAAACTTTTACCACCAGCCCCTGAAGGGAGAGAAGGTAAAAGGCTAAAGGCAGATGATGATTCGACATTGTACCCTTAACCTTGTACCTTTCGCCACAAAGTCCCCTTTAGGGATTTAGGGGTAATATACACAATAAAAAATTATGACTATTCAACTCATCAATCAGGAATTATTGGATGAAACCTCCCGCAAGGCAGCTGAAACTCCGCGTTTGCGAATGAACTACAACATTCACAACCGTTTGGACGATCCTGTCAACCGGATGCTGAACGCACTGGACCCGGGGACTTATCTCTGTCCCCACCGACACCTGACGCCTCCAAAAACAGAATCATACGTCGTTTTAAGGGGAGAACTGGACGCTTTAATTTTTGACGACAACGGGAACTTAATTCAAAAAATAACTTTGAATCCTGAAACCGGCAACTATGGTATCGACATTCCGGCAGGCGTCTGGCACAGCATGATTGTTAAACAACCCGGAACTGTTATTTATGAAGTAAAAGAGGGACCTTTCACCCCGATAGCCCACGAAGATTTTGCTCCATGGGCGCCCAAACCTGATGACGAAATCGCCATCAAAGCATTTCTTAATTCATAATTTATAATCCATAATTCATAATTAACCTTTCTCCATGCACCTGTTATTCTATCCTTTCATTGCCGCTGTCCTGTTTTTAGCGATGCTGTTCTACATCAAAATCGCCGACCGGTTCAACATCATCGACTGTCCCAACGAACGCAGTTCTCATGACTACATTACCGTTCGGGGCGGAGGAGTTATTTTCTGGTTAGCCGGACTTGGCTGTTGCCTGTTTCATCTGCCCGGCAGTATTTATTTTCTTACCGGATTCACTCTGATTTCTATCGTCAGTTTTGTAGATGATGTTTCTTCTTTGCCAAACAGGGGGAGAATCATTGCCCATACGCTCGCTATCAGTTTATTATTCCTTGGATTCGGATTATTTCAGACTTTACCGTGGTGGATGATTATCATTGCTTACATTTTGATTGTGGGAACATTAAATGCCTACAATTTTATGGATGGCATCAATGGAATTACGGGACTCTACAGTCTTGTCGTTTTAATTGCCTTGCAGTATGTTAACCTGAGAGTGATTCGTTTTATGCCTCCGGATTTTATCAATTACGCCATCATTGCCTGCATTGTATTTTTGTTTTTCAATTACAGAAAGCGGGCAAAATGTTTTGCCGGCGATGTCGGAAGCATGGCTATTGCCTTCTGGATTGTCACACTGTTACTTCAGCTTATAATAGAAACTGAATCTTTAATTTGGGTTTTATTTTTAACGGTTTACGGAGTCGATTCCATTTTCACCATTCTGCATCGTTTATACCTGAGACAGAATATTTTTAAGGCTCACCGGATGCACTTCTATCAGGTGTTGACCAACGAACTGGGTTTGTCGCATTTGAAAGTAGCGGCTGGTTACGCAATAGTACAGTTTATCATTTGCGGCATCATTATTGCAGCATACATTTGGTTTCCCAATGCAATGTGGTTCATTGGTACCGGTATGTTAATTATTTGCAGTTTAATTTATGTATTAAAATTTGCAATACTGAAGAAAAAAATAAAAACTGTTCTTACCCCTAAATCCCCTTAAGGGGACTTTTTAGGTGAAAGGTAAAAGGCGAAAGGTAAAAAATTTCTTTAACCTTGTACCTTTCGCCTTGCACCTTATTTCCCCTTTAGGGGGCAGGGGGGTAAGTATTTAACTTTAACGTTAATGAATAATCATCGGATTTTCCTTTCAATCGCCCACATGGGTGGTTGTGAACAACAGTTTATACAGCAGGCTTTTGATACCAACTGGGTAGCTCCGT
The DNA here is from genome assembly GCA_031260575.1 of Tannerella sp. GTDB lineage: Bacteria > Bacteroidota > Bacteroidia > Bacteroidales > Tannerellaceae > Tannerella. The sequence goes on along the minus strand of JAIRJR010000164.1, from coordinate 1,101 downwards.
TGGGTCCCAATGTCGATGCCTTTGAGAAAGATTTGGAGGCGTTTTTGGGAGAGCAGGGGATTGCGGGTCAAGCCCGCAATGACAGCGCACTCCCCTCTCCATGTGGAGAGGGGTCGGGGGTGAGGTCCCATGTTGCTGCTTTGAGTACCGGTACTGCCGCTTTACATCTTGGATTGGTTTTATTAGGCGTAGAAGCCGGTGATGAAGTCATCTGTCAGAGTTTCACTTTCTCCGCTTCGGCGAATCCTATTTGCTATCAGGGCGCTACACCTGTTTTTGTTGACAGTGAACCGGACACATGGAATATGTCGCCCGAAATACTGGAAGAAGCCATTCGGGACAGAATTAAAAAAGGGAAAAAGCCCAAAGCGATTATTCCGGTGCATCTCTACGGAATGCCTGCAAAGATGGATGAGATTCGGGCAATTGCCGGTCATTATGAAATTCCGGTTTTGGAAGATGCTGCCGAAGCATTAGGCTCTGAATACAAAGGCGCTCGTTGCGGAACTCTGGGTGAATTAGCCGCTTTGTCGTTCAACGGAAACAAAATCATTACCACTTCCGGTGGTGGCGCTTTGGTTTCCATGAATGAGGAATATATCCGGAAAGCACGCTTTCTTGCCACGCAGGCGCAGGATGTTGCTCCGCATTACCAGCATTCGCAAATCGGCTATAACTACAGGATGAGCAACATTGTTGCCGGTATCGGTCGCGGACAGATGGAAGTGCTGCACCAACGCATAGAACGGCGACGAAAAAACAATCAATACTATCGAATACATTTATCAAATATAGAAGGTATTACTTTTCAGACTGAACCTTCTCCAGATTTCTTCTCCAATTACTGGCTTACGTCCATAACCATTAATCCCCTAAAAACAAATGGTATTACGCGGGAAGATATTCGTTTGGCTTTGGAAAAAGCAAATATTGAATCGCGTCCGTTGTGGAAACCAATGCAACTGCAACCGGTTTTCAGTTCCTGTCCTTATTACGGCGAAAAAGTTTCCGAAAATCTGTTCACCAACGGCGTGTGTCTGCCTTCCGGGTCTTCGCTCACCGAGAACGAGTTGGAAAGAGTTGTTGATGTTATTCAAAAAC
>JAIRJR010000156.1 GCA_031260575.1 Tannerella sp. | reverse complement strand
TATCATCAATTCAATGCTAATATCAGCAATTTCTTCACAAGGCTGGCGGAATGAAGTCAGCGAATGTTTTAAATGTTGCGCATATTTCATGTCATCATAGCCGCACACTAAAACATCGGATGATATCTTGATGCCCAGTGCATCCAATGATGACATCAAAACTGCAGCAGTTGAATCATTAGCGCATAGTATGCCTGTTTTTCCTTTTACTATTTTAATTTGTTTTACAAAATTCAAATCGTCAGGATTGCCGCAATAAATATTTGTCTCGTTGAACACGAGCCTGCGCTTAAATGCCACTTCTTGCACGCCCGATAAACGCAGGTTGACAGAGCCAGCCGAATCAGGCCTGTACAGAAAATGCACATGCTCGCAACCTGCATCTGCAAGGTGTTCGCTCATGATATATCCTGCTTTGAAGTTGTCAATACTAACCAAATCGAACCCGCTTCGTATGGGGAACCTTACAATATCCCTATCAATCAACACAATAGGTATTTCGGCTGCAGTGATTTTATTACAGACTAACAGATTCAATTCTTCGGCGTCATGTAATCTTTCTAATGGGGAAAACAACACGCCATCCACTTTTTTTTGTATATACGTATCACAGCATGTCTCAATGAGCGATTTACGAATATCAGCACTGTTGGCTGTCGCGCCGTCCCATAGACAATTGAATTTCCCGCTTTCGGATTGTTTCAAAATCTGATCGTTGATAATTGAAAATATTTCAGACTCGCCGGCGCCTGACAATAATAGTCCGAATGTAAGTATGGTATCCGGATTGTTATACGTAATAATGGTGCCTAATCCTTTCCTTTTCAGCACGTATTTTTTTTCTTGCAATTTGTTGTATACCTTGGCGATGGTTGGACGGGATACTGCATATTTTTTTGCCAACTCCAACTCTGTTGGCAACAGATAGCCTGCCATCAATTCTTCCTTGATTATTTGGTCTTTCAGAGAGGAATAAATTGTATGGAAATTTACTTTTTCATTCATTGTTCCGAATTTTTCAGTTAAAAATTGCGCAAATGTAATAAAAAAATAACAAGGAATTTACTTTTGTTTTGCATTTGAAAGCAAGTGCCGTATATTTATGAAAATATGATAAAAGGTATTGGTACGTGAAAAACCACTTTTCGTTATGCTGCCTGATCTTGTAAAGCCATTATTCAAAAATATTTTTTTTAAACTGAATACATTTTTTTTTACATATCAAAAAAAACGCATATGTAATAAAGAAAACTGCATTCAATGGAAATTGAATGCAGAAAGATTGGTTTGTACTTGTAAACGAACGAGTTCTAATATAGAAATTTTTAACGATATGTAATTGTTTGGTTTATTTCTGATTTTCGATTGCAGATTATATCCGCAAGAAGTAAAAACGACTTCATATACCTGAAATATATTACATATTGTTTACATATATGGCAAAATAAAATATCAATATATTTTTGATATTTGCTTGCATGTAAACAAATATGTATTACATTTGTGACATATTTTAAGAGATCATAGTAATTATTAAGTTTAATTTAATCAAAATTTATGGTATGAAGAGTAGAAAGAAAGTAGTATTTTATCTGTTCTTGGTTGTTGTCTGCTGTGTGGCTCAAATCACAGCTTGGGCAACACCGACAACGAACACTGAACTCTCTGCTATGCAGCAAAGAAGAACGGTGACAGGCCTCGTTGTAGATAACAATGGCGAACCTTTGCCGGGGGTTACCATTATTGAACGTGGAGTGACAAGTAGCGGTACTATTACCGATGTTGCCGGCCGCTTCTCGGTGAATGTCAGTGAAAACGCTACATTGGTATTTAGCTTTATTGGTTTCAGGTCGGTTGAGCTTACAGCAGCGAATGCCAATAATGCCACAGTGACCCTGATTGAAGATGCATTAATGCTTGACGAAGTGATAATTACGGGGTATACAACGCAAAAAAAAGCTGACCTGACCGGTGCGATTTCGGTGGTAAAAACCGAGCATCTCAAATCGAGTATTGCAGGTAGCTCAATGCGTGCTGTACAGGGCAGAATTGCCGGTATGTCTGTTTCGACAACCGGATCGCCCAATCCCGATGCAACAATCAGAATACGTGGCGAAGGAACCCTGAACAACCGCGATCCCCTTTATATTATTGACGGAACGCCAACGACGCGCTCAATGGGGGAACTTGCCAGCATGGATATCGAATCGATCCAGGTATTGAAAGATGCTTCGTCGGCCTCTATCTATGGTTCCCGAGCAGCCAATGGCGTGATTATTATCACCACGCGCAAAGGCTCAAAGGGGACTACCGTCGATTTGAGCACATCGTATTCGACAGTAAGCGCCAAAAAACCATACGAACTGATGAATACCGAACAACGAGGCATTGCACAGTTCTGGGCAATTGTAAATGCAAATCCGAACGCAAATCCCAATGTTACCGGTATCGGGCAGTTGTATAATTATGATTACAATCGCGACACCAATGGCAATTTTGTGCTGAATAAGGTGACTTGGAAAGAGTATATTAATGCTGCGCAAACCATGAAAGCGGCTGATACCGATTGGATGAAAGAAATCATGCGTACTGGGTCGGTACAACAGTATAACCTTACGCTTTCGACCGGATCGGATACCGGTTTTTCTGTTTTTGGGCTTGACTATTACGATAGCGAAGGTACTGTCAAGGGCACTTATTTTGAACGCATCAGCGCACGTCTGAACTCCGAGTATACGTTTCTGAATGGACGTGTCAAAGTAGGTGAAAACTTCACTGTATCCAAATGGAGACAAAGCACAAATGTCGGCTCCGGCAATTTGGGTCAAACAAAGGAATTGATGTCGATTGTGCCTATACACACAATTGACGGCGTCGGATGGGGAGGTCCTGTCGGCGGAATGAGCGATCGTCAAAATCCGGTGCGATTGATAGAAGATAATAAACAAAATTATGAAGATTTTATTCGTTTGTTTGGAAATGTATTTGTCAATATTGAATTGATGAAAGGGTTAACATTCCGTTCAACTTTTGGCGGCGACTATGTCGGCCGATGGAGAAAAGAAATGCTTAAAACTTACGTGTCGGGATTTATGAGCGAGAATAAAGCAAAACTTACGCAAACCAGCAGATATAACGCCAATTGGACAAACAGCAACGTTTTGCAATATGTTTTCAAGTCAGGAAAGCATAATTTCGATGTGATGCTTGGCCAGGAAACTATTCATAGTATGAGTCAATCATTTTGGGCAAGCCGAAGGGTATTTGCCTCGGAAACACCCGAATACATGCAATTAAACGCGGGAGAAGAAGAAAGAGACAATGCTGGAGAAACTTCTACGAATGTGATGATTTCGTGGTTTGGAAAAGCCAACTACAATTATGCCGGCAGTTATTTGGCTTCTGTTACTCTGCGACGTGATGCATCATCGGTGTTCGGAACCAACAACCGATGGGCTACATTCCCCGCATTTTCCGTTGGATGGCTTCTCAGCAATGAGTCGTTTTTCAGCGACTTGATTACCGCCGTGCCATACTTGAAACTACGCTACGGATGGGGACAAAACGGCAATTCACAGATCAACGATTATGCAGCTTATCAAATGTACGGATACCTATACGATGCAAGTGATGTGTGGAATTGGAACTGGGGAACCGCCTACGACTTTACCGGAAACGGCGGAACGCTTCCCGCAGGATTCCGCCGGACACAAAGGGCTAACCCAAATCTGAAATGGGAAACAACTGCGCAACATAATTTTGGTTTGGATTTCGGTTTTCTCAACTCGAAATTGAGCGGTGCATTCAATTACTATATCAAAAAGACTTCTGATATTTTGATCAGACCCGGATATGTGGCCACCATTGGCGAAGGCGGTTCCATGTGGTATAATGGAGCAACAGTGGAAAACAAAGGATTCGAACTAGAATTAAACTATGCTGAACGCATCAATGACGTTGGCATTAATATTAGCGGCGTGTTTTCATACAACAAACACACCATGAAACATATTCCCACAGAAATAATCAATAACTATGCCGGAAACGGACAAGAACACAATATTCTTGGCCGCCCCAGACAATCAGTCTACGGATATATTGCAGATGGTCTGTTTCAATCGCAGGAAGAAGTTACTTCAGCGCCTACACAAACCGGCGCAGCGCCGGGTAGAATACGCTACCGCGATATCAATGGCAGGGATACAAACGGCAAACTTACCGGTAAACCCGACGGCAAAATCGATGCTGCCGACCGTACCTGGATAGCAGACCTAACTCCCGCTTTGGAGTATGGCATCAACATTGGCTTCACATGGAAGGGATTTGATTTCGCCATGTTCTTTAACGGAGTAGCAGGCAGGGACTTGAATGTAAGAAACTGGAAAGGTTGGACGGATATTTATTCGCTGGGCACGGTTGGTGAAAACTATGGTACCCGCATGTTGGATGCATGGACGCCAACCAACACCAAATCGACTATCCCGGCTATACATCTTAACAACTACAATGATGAAGGCAGGACGTCGACGTACTATATCGAAAGTGGTGCTTATATGAAGATCAGAAATATTGAATTAGGATATACTGTTCCGGCCAATATTTTAAACAACCTGCATATCAAACGTGCACGATTGTCGCTCAGGTTAGACAATGTCTATACTTTTATGAAAACATGGGGTGATAATCCTTATACAGGCATTGATCCCGAAACCCCGGGCAATGACTATCCCCTACCATTTTCAACCACCATTGGTTTGAACGTAACTTTCTAAAATGAAAAGATTTTATAATTACAATTTAAATATCAAGATATGAAATCATTAATAAGAAAATCTAAAATAACATGTTTAGGAGTCACCCTTGTATTTTTTGTTTCTTTTTCGTGTACTTCGTTGCTCGATCAAGTACCGCAGGGCGTGATTTCCGATTCCGATTTAAAAACACCCGATAAGGTGGAACAAATGATCAATGCGGCTTATTCTTTTCTCGGGCAAAACCATTTCAACAGGCAATTCAGTATTCCTTACGAAGAGGGTTCGGTGCGTGGCGGCGAGGCATATAAGGGAGGCGCCGGAACCAATGACAATGGTGAACGAGACCGCTGGGAGCAATTCGTTTATATGCAACCTACCGCTATTGGCGATTTGGATGACCTCTGGTACGTACATTATGTCGCCATCAACCGTGTTCATGACGCTATGCGCAGACTGCGAGATCTGACAGACGCCGAATATCCTTTGAAATCGCGGCGTATGGCTGAATTGCGTTTTATACGCGCACACATATATTATTATATGAAAGTGTGTTTCAAGTATTTTCCTTACATCGACGAAGATACGCCTCAAGACATGTATGACAAGGTCAGCAACGACGAACTGACCGACCAGCAACTTTGGGGCAAATTGATTGACGACATGCGATTTGCTGTGGCCAACCTGCCGGCAGTACAGCCCGAAGTGGGACGCCCGAATCAGTTCGCCGCCAAAGCCTATTTGGCTAAATTTTTGCTCTTTGCAGCCTATGAGCAGGATGAAAGTCATAATATCAACAATATCAACAGGGAAAAAATTCAGGAGGTAGCAAGCCTGTGCGACGATATAATTAAAAATTCCGGCAAAAGCCTATATCCCGATTTCGCGCGCAACTTCTTGTGGGAATATGAAAACGGACAGGAATCAATCTGGGCAATCCAGCATTCGGCCAACAACGACGGTTCGCCAACCGGACGCTTAAACTCATGGCTGATATATCCGGTGAATGCCGATTACGGCTGCTGCGGATTCCTTCAGCCTTCGGTCAATATGATGAACAAATACAAAACCGTCAATGGCGTGCCCGACTTTGATAATTACAATACAGGCGCCTTGCTCGACAATTTGGAGGCCATTACTACGACGCCCATCGATCCTCGATTGATGCATACGGCGATTATTCCCGGTCTGCCGTGGAAATACGAACCCACGTACATCATGCAACGGAGTTGGGTGCGTCAACCCGAAGTGTACGGCACTACCATGAGTCAAAAAATGATCGTGTTGCCCACATGTCCTTCTTTCCGAAAAACCAATCCGTTTATGGGTAGCGGTTTGAACTGGGATGTACTGCGGTTCGACGAGGTGATTCTTTGGAGAGCAGAAGCATTGATTCAGCTTGGGGGCAGCGATAACCTGAATGAAGCTTAACGCTGATCAACAACATACGCGAACGTGCAGGCACAAGCACGGGATTGCTTAAATTTGCTGACGGTTCGCCGACAGGCAACTTCCGGATAGATCCCTACAAACCGGGCGTGAACTGTCCCGCCTGGGATCAGGAGTTTGCTTTTAAGGCTTTGAGATGGGAGCGTAATTTGGAGTTTTCGACCGAAGGCAAATGGTTCTTTGACATGGTTCGATGGGGTATTGCCGACCGCGAAATCAATGCCTATTTCGATGTTGAAAGAACAAGGCGTATTTATCTGAATGCAGCCAGGTTCACCAAAAACCGCGATGAATATTTTCCCATCCCGCAGCAACAAATCAGTTATGTGAGGGGATTGTATAAGCAGAATTATGGGTGGTAAATCTTATTATACCTGACAGGCTTTGAAACCCTGTCAGGTATAATTATTAATAAAGGTTATGAAAAAA
>JAIRJR010000117.1 GCA_031260575.1 Tannerella sp. | reverse complement strand
CGGTACATGTTGGCGCTTGCCGATAAGCTCCATATTTTAGCGATCTTCTGTTCGAGTATCAATTCCATACCTGCATTGATTGCGCGCCCCATATTGTCGTATGCTTTGATTTCACGCCCCATCATGGAGTTGTCCGTCGGATCTTGAAAATAAATGCGTGTATAATAGGCATCTATGTTCTTGAAATAGGCGGCGGCAAAAAACGCGCCATTGCTCCAGAATCCTTTGTATGCCGCTTCGACATTCTGCGTATATTGCGGACGAAGGTGGGGGTTGCCGATTTTGAGCATCACCGGGTCGTCGTATTTGGGAAATATGCGAAGTATATCTTCCCCGGGACGGTCGATACGGCGGTTGTAGAAGAGTGACAGTTTATTAAACGGGTTTATCTTGTAGGTCAGCCTGATGTTCGGGAACAAGTCGAAATAGTTATACTTGTCGTTGTGGAAATAATCGTTTGGGGCGAATTTGTATTCGACGTCCACATATTCGCCCCGAAGTCCTGCCTCAATGTCGAATTTAGCGAACTCTGCCACGAGATTGGCATAGGCTCCGAAAAGATTTTCATCCCAATTCGACCAATCGCCATAATCGAAATCGAAATTGGTATTGTTTTCCATCCTTGTCATGATGTAGGTAATGGGCATGTGGCGCAAACGTATCTGCACCCCTGCTTCGAGGCGGCCAAAAGAAAGGGGTTTGGCATAATCGCTCGACAGCGACCAGATATATTCGGGTGCCATCACCCAGGTTTTTTCCTTTCCGTCAGAGGGATAGCCGGGTGTAGCGGTGCTGTACAGATTATAGGTTTCATCTTCCCAGCCTTTGGTAAAGAAGGCGTTGGTATTGAGTTCATGACCGGGTTGTTCGAATCTGAATTTGTGTTGCAAGGTAATGTTGGTGAAGCCTGTACCTTCGCTTTCGTAAAAACTCCATTTACGCATTGGAAGGTCATAATTTCTGTCTTTGAAGTACCAAACCCTTGTCGTATCGATATGCCACTCGTAGTCGTAGAGACCGAAAAGCGTGAAGGTCTGGTTTGGGGTTGGATTCCAGTCGATGCCCAGTTTGATGTTATAATGGTTTTGGGCGCGGTTTTCTGCCACCTGGCTTTCGTATATCGTACCATCGGTATAGCGGCGCGTCGAAAATTCGTTGTTTGGCAGGCGGCGTTGGTGTAACCACCAGGATTGTAAAAAGAGATTGAATTTGTCCTGTTTGTAATTCAGGTTTAATGAAGGCGTATATTTTTCGTTGTTGGAATAACTGGACATTCCGGTCGGAAGGTCGGCTTTGCGTTTGGTGAGTTGTCCGATGCCGAAATTAAAACCGGCATCGCCGTTGAATCCGTTTTTCTTTTCCTTTTTGAATGTGATATTGACAATGCCAGCCATACCGGCGGCATCATATTTAGCGGACGGGTTGTTGATAATTTCGATAGACTCTATCTGCGAGGCAGGGATATTTTCTAATCCCCTCTGTTCGCCGAAACCCGTGAGGCTCGATTGCTTTCCGTCTATCAGTATGACTACCTTGTCGCTTCCCCGGATGCTGAGCCTGCTATCCTGGTCTACTGTAAGTCCCGGCAGCGATTTCATCATGTCGAGAACCGAACCTCCTGCATTAGCAGCCAGTTCAGCAGTCGAAAATGTTTTCCTGTCGAGCGCAATCGAAACGGTTTGCCTCTGACCCAAAACAGTCACTTCGCCAAGCTCAAGGGCAGACGGGTTCAGGTAAATATCGCCCAGATCGAGCGATCGATTTAATGTTCCTGCCACAATATGCCTTTTAACATCTTCAAATCCAATATAATAAATATTAACATCGTACTCTCCGGGCGCTAAATTGGTAAAGGTAAATCGTCCCTCATCGTTGGTGATAACACCCGAAACAAGTTCATTTCCAGCAGGTTTTACAACCGTCACGGTAGAATATGGCAACGGCTCCCTGTCAGTTTGCGACAGCACCCTTCCCGAAAGTATGACCTGTGCATACGAACTTCCCGCTAAAAAGAGCAAAATAAAAGACAAAACAAGGTATTTTTTCATTTATAAATAATTAAATTGCTTCTTTGACTGTTTGATTTTCCAATGGTTTATTTTTAGTAGGTCAGAACCGTGATTATTATTATAATCCGCAACGACGAACATTAACCCTTTAAACTGTTTTCACCTGACCACCCACCTTGGATCATGCACCACTTGATTCGGGGTGTTGTAATACAATTCACCTTCGCGAGGGATTAATACCTTGTAACTTTTTCCTTCCACATCCAATTTGGTATCTCTCAACCAGGGATTGAGCCGTTTCAGGTCGGCATACGTTATGTTGTGCTCTTTGGCGAATGCTACCAGGTCAGGAATGTTGCGTGAAATCGTAACTTCATCACAAACAATAGGTTTGTACAAATCTTTGGGCAGAATGACAAAACCGTATTTATAAGGGTTCTCAAAAATCTGTTTGATGGCAAAAATACGGTACACATAGCGTGCTGTTTCTTCTACAACCCATAAATCAAGCGCCGAATCGACATTTTGACGGTTTAATTCGGTGGTGATCCGTCCCATTCCCGCATTGTAGGATGCTGCTACATCAATCCAATTGCCGTATTTTCCAAATGCTTCTTTCAAATATAGACAGGCGGCTTCGGTCGAACGCTGTATGTGGTAGCGTTCATCGACTGTTGCCGTAATGGTCAGTTTATATTGTTTGGCGGTACCATCCAAAAACTGCCATAGCCCTACCGCTCGAGCAGGTGATACAGCACGCGGATCCATATTACTTTCGATAACAGACAGATATTTGAAATCATCCGGAATGCCGTTGGCCTTTAATATGGGTTCAATGATGGGGAAAAAACGGTTGGCGCGTTTGATATACAACAGGGTCGTCGAATGTAAATAGGTAAAACTGCTTAATTCCCTGTCCATGCCTTCATACATATTGTACCTTCTCAAATCAACCGGTTGACCGCAAAACATAATTTGCGTGGGTACCGGTGGAACGACCACCATCGACGAAACGAAAGGCCGTTCATCGATCACCTGCTCAATATCGACCGAATTGAGCGACAAATAAGTGATAAGGCATATCATTCCTACTGTTATTGAACCGATTATAATCTTAATCCATTTCATTATTGTATCCTGTTTTGTGTTCTACTTGATCGTACGACATTGATGTCACCTGTTTTTTTGCGCGCCTTCCCGTCTGTGCCTGTATATTCGATGACATAATAATAGGCGCCTGCCGGGACATACTGCCCCCTGTATTTTCCATCCCAACCCTGCGAGGGGTCAGTCCATTGATATAGTACGGTTCCCCAACGGTTTATAATTGTTGCCTGAAAGCGAAGAATCGACTTGTATTTGACTTTAAAAATGTCATTGACACCCGGCGATCCTTCGGGAGTAAAAGCGTTCGGAATAGATAGTTGTGTCTCAGTGACCGAGAATGTAAAGGTATAAGGGTCGCACTCGCAAGTTCGCGACTGGTTATAGACGACACCCATAACCGTATACTGTCCTGCAAGTTCGAACGTAAATTCGATTTCCGGACCAAGGCGTGTAAATAATGTATCCCGATCTTTCATGATCTTCCATTCATAAAAATTGGCTACCGGTTCGTTGGCGTATGCCGTAAAACGAATTTCGACAGGCGCTTGAAAATCACCGCTTTCATCCTGGTTATCCGATCGAATTTGTTCTTCAAAATAAACTTCCAATGCCGAAGCTTGATAGGATTCGGTAGAGACCATTTTTTCTACCTCGAAATGACGTGCGAAAAGGTCGCCCGACACGTCTATCTTGGTATCACACAAAGGCGCTGTAAATGTCCCGCTCAATAATCTGGAATTATCGGCTGTATCAATTTTCAATACATTGATAAATCGTTTATTTGATTCTACCCATTCCAAGGTACGGTAAGCGACTTCAAACCGTCGTTCCAACAGGGTTCGTAATCCTTCGGGAGTCTGATAATATAGCGGTTCGGTCTGGTTGTTTCCTCCCAATCGAAAAGAAACACAGGGATTTGGCGCCGAAGTGCCGGTCGTCACAACCAAGTTTTGGATATCCACAGGATAACGGCTGTAATCAATCAGCCAAACGAAATTGGCTGTGCTGTAATTATCGCCTTCCATCACAAAATATCCGTACCCTTCCGTCAAATTGCCGACTACCGAAGTGGAACCTTGCAAGGATGAAGGAACAGGTTCATTGTCTAAAGCCCTGACATTGTATCGATACCATTTATGTGCGCTGGTGGTTGAAGTATGACT
>JAIRJR010000412.1 GCA_031260575.1 Tannerella sp. | reverse complement strand
CCGTAGCCTCCCGAAACAATGATGGGAGCGCCTTTGATGTTGGTTTTGCTCTTTTCGATATGACGGTCGATGATGTTTACAACAAAGTCGGCGTCCGTGACATAGTTGTTTACTTCGTGCTTGACGGTTTCGCCATGGTGGTTTGCATCCGTGATTTCTTTTTTCATCACCCCTTCGCGCACCGTAGCCATTTGCGGACGACATTCGGGATTAATAATCGTGGCCACGATATTGCCTCCGAAAGCCGGGCGAATCTGATACAACAGGTTTTTGTACACCTTATTCTCTTTCTTTTCTTCGTGGTCGCCGATTTCCAATGACGTACAATCGGCAGTCAGTCCGCTGTTTAAGGCAGAAGATACACGGGGGCCTAAATCGCGCCCGATACTCGTTGCGCCCATCAATACAATCCGGGGCTTTTCTTTTTCAAACAGTTTGACTAAAATGGAAGTATGCGGCAGCGAAGTGTACGGATACAGGCGCTTATCATCAAACAGATGAAGCACATCTACGCCATACGGAAAAACCTGCGCCTCGATTCCGTTCAGATGATGGCCGATGGCAATCGCTTCCAACTTGCAACCCAGCGTCGTAGCCAAAGAACGTCCTTTAGTAAGCAGTTCAAGGCTTACGTCAGCCACGATGCCGTCTTCTATTTCACAATAAACATATATATTATTCATAATCATTTTAATTGACAATTGACAATTGATAATTGACAATTTAATAATTTAACTTTTAACTCTCTTAGTCGGTAGCTTTTTTTAACTTTTAACTTTTAACTATCCAATGGTGTGATTGGCAATTAATTCTCTCATTAACTCTTCGATATCGGCATCTGTGGCTTCGAGCGTTTTGCTTTCCTTTGCCTGAAAAACGACATTTTCGATTTTCTTTACTTTGGTTGGTGAACCTTGCAATCCGCACAGCCTCACATCGGCATTGACGTCAGCCACGCCCCATTCCTGTAAATTAAGATATGGGCGCAAATCAAACAGTTCGATATAGTCCGTATCGGCTTCTTGCCTTTCTGTTACCGTTTTGGCGTGTTTATATTTTTGCACCAATTTAGCGTTGCGCGGGCGGCAATCCGGTGCGCTTCCGTTTACGGTAATGACAAGCGGCAGTTTGCCTTCAACGGTTTCGACACCGCGTTCCAAACGGCGTTTGACCGTAATTTGTCCTTTAACTATTTGGAGGATTTCCTCGGCATACGTAATTTGCGACAATCCCAGTTTTTCGGCAACCTGCGGACCTACCTGCGCCGTATCGCCGTCAATGGCCTGACGACCACAGATTATCAGGTCGTAGTCCTTGATTTTACGGATTGCCATGGAAATGGCATACGATGTAGCCAACGTGTCGGCGCCTGCAAAAGCGCGGTCGGTCAATAGAAAGCCGTTGTCGGCTCCGCGAAATAACGCTTCGCGAATAATCTCGGCTGCGCGTCCCGGCCCCATTGTCAACACGGTAATGGTCGCATCCGGATACGCATCTTTCAGCCTAAGAGCCTGTTCCAATGCATTCAAGTCTTCGGGATTGAAGATGGCAGGCAGTGCGGCACGATTGACCGTTCCGTCCTCCTTCATGGCATCTTTCCCCACGTTGCGCGTGTCGGGAACCTGTTTGGCCAATACAATAATTTTTAAACCCATAATAATGAATATTCAACGTTTAATGCTCATGATTCAATTAATCAATTATTGGCTAAGGCCGATTTTCAATTCATAATTCATAATTGTTTCTGCGGCGCAAAAGTAAGCATTTATTCTGAAAAGTGAAAGATTATTGCACATTTTTTGTGTTTTTGCGCAATTTTTGCGAATATTTTTGAACGCAAATGACACAAGTTTACGCGATTAAACTCGTTCCATATAAATCTGCATAGACTTGCGTCATGTGCGTTCCTTAAAGCATAACTTTCGCTAATCCCGCGTTCGACGGCATTTCAAATGCCGCCGATGCACACAGTCGAATTTCAAATTCAATAAAAAAGAAGAGCGGCAATGCAATTGCCGCTCAACGGGAGTATCTTACAGTTTTCTTATCCGTCCCGAACCACTAACTTTAGTGTCTGTTTTGGGTTCGCCACGATAATTTATTCCACCGGAACCGGATATATTTGCTTTCAAATTCTCTGTAACATGAACATCGGCATTTCCGGAACCGCTTATGCGGACTGTTGCATTGTTTACGATAAAGTCATTTCCGTTATACCTTCCGGAGCCTGAAATGCCAATATCTGCATCTTTGCTGTTTCCGCCAACATTTATTTTACCTGAACCTGAAATTCTTGCAGAAAATTTTTCACATTTAACTGTTCCTTCGATTTTTCCGGAGCCTGAGACAGAAGTTTCAAATGTTGATACGGTTATTTCATCCATATTTTTGAAACTTCCGGAGCCGGACACTGAAACACCGGACAAAATCGGACAATAAATATCAACCGAAAATTTTGTGAACGAATATGAGCCGCTTTTGGTTCCAATGTTGAGCGCATTGTTTTTGGAAACAATTTCAACATACTCGTCAAGATTTTCATCAACGGTAACTACCGCCCGATATTCCTGACTTGCATGAAAACGTACTTCTGCGCTGCTACTAACACTGATTTTTTCAAATGCCGGAACAGTTTTTTCTGAAGTCACTAAATTTCCATTTCCTTTTATCGGAAGAAAAAAAGTACATGATACACAACTGGCAAAAATTACAACAATTGCCGCAATCCAAATGATTTTTTTACTACTCATGATTTTGCTTTTTTGTTTATTGATTTATGAAAAAAATAATCTTTAACATTGTCGGCTTTGTCGGGTTGTTGTCAGTTCGATACGGTGTTCTCTCGACGACGCTTTTACCACATTCTGCCAACGTGGTGGCGGCATCATTGAGGCTCACACGGGAGCGAAACTTGCAAAATCGCAATGCCGTTTGCGTGTTGTTACACCCGCCATTGCTTGAAATCGCTCGTTGAACTAAACCTTCGGTAGCCTTATCGTCTCCCCTTGTCCCTCTTTCTTCTTTACGCACCCTTGCTGCATGCAAAAAAACATTCATTTGTTTTGCCGTTTCAAATTACCGGCTTGCTTTGCAAAGTTACACATGCGGTTTTATTGTTCGTGCTTCGCACGCAACAAAACCTAATTATTATCTGCCGGCATTTACTTGTTTTTTAGTTTTACGCCATTACGAATTCCCTTTTGTTGTCTCGTCTGAAAGGATCTTGTTCAGGCGGAATGCGAAAATACAATATGCGTTCTTCAGCAGTCATATCCTTAATTTCAGCATAGATTTTTGCCTGAATTTCTCTTTTCATTTCAAGGCAATCAAACTCTTTTTGTTCGTTAATCGTTTCCATATTCTATTAATTCTTTAGGATTTCTGATTTCGAGAATGTTATATCCCATTTTCATGTTTACGCTATTGTAACCTTTTATACGTTTGAGGTTTACTATATGTTTAAAATTCCAACTTGCAAGTACATCCACTTTATTGATTGTGGCAATGGCAATATGTTGGCAATCGTCAATACTTGTTGGTCCGACCACTTTTTCAGCAATATAGCAGTTGGCTAACAATTCTGCTTCCGGTGTTAGTTCAACATGCTCAAAACAATGGCCTTCGTATTGTAACAATAAATCTCTAACTCTTTGTGGAGCGTTTAACAATTCCTTTTTCAATACGTCGGAAAGCACAAAAATAATCTCCTTATTTTTAAGTCGTTCAAATAAAGCTTTTGTTTCTGTGGTAAATGCTTTATCAAAAAATCCTCCTATAATTGAAGTATCAATATAAATTTTCGATACCATGGCTTTTTTTCTGCAAAATTACACTTTTCTGTAATACGATAGTACTTTGGATACATTTTTAGTCGTTTTTTACCTTTCACCCCCCTTGTGCCAAACCGCTCATTGAACTAAACCTTCGGTAGCCTTATCGTCTCCCATTGTCCTTCTTTCTTCTTTACGCATCCTTGTTGTATGCAAAAAATCATTCATTTGTTTTGCCGTTTCAAATTACCGGCTTGCTTCGCAAAGTTACACATTAAAAAACAATTACGTATGGATTTTTAAAAAAAATTTACCGGTTAAGAAAAACCTTCCTTTGGATACCCATTTTGAGCAATGCGCCCCGAAACGGAAGTAAGCGATATCCTTCATGCGCTATGGGAGCAGGGGCATCGAACTTACGACACACAAGATGTAGGTCGCCGAAGGCTTACTCTAAAAGAAAAAGCGCATAAGTTTCGGGTAGAAAACAACGGACGGCTACCAAAAAGGCTGTCCGTTGTTTGCTATACCATGATTTGATTAATAGCGATTTCTATTATACCCGCCACCGCCACCGCGATTGAAACCACCGCCACCACGATTGAAACCGCCGCCACTGCGATTAAATCCACTTCTGTCGCTTCTTTCTGTTTTAGGACGGGCAACATTAACATTAATTGTTTTGCCATCGACTTCAGTTTCATTGAGTTCTTCAATA
Source organism: Tannerella sp. (assembly GCA_031260575.1). GTDB lineage: Bacteria > Bacteroidota > Bacteroidia > Bacteroidales > Tannerellaceae > Tannerella. Next base: position 4,377 of record JAIRJR010000412.1, on the reverse strand, counting down.
GCTTTCTGTGCTTCTGTATCATTGGGCATTTCGACAAAACCAAATCCGCGCGAACGGCCGGTATCCCTGTCTGTGATAACGTTAGCGGATGTTACTTCTCCGTATTCCGCAAATAATTTTTGTAAGCCATCTGTATCTGTACTGTAGCTTAAATTTGAAATGTAAATGTTCATTTTTTTTGTTTTTTAAATATTAATAATTATTGTGTTGAATTTCTTTCGACTATTTTATAAGAACAATTTTTACAGCATTCATGCCTTTTTCTCCTCGTTCCAACTCAAATGTAACCTTGTTTCCTTCGACAATGTTTGCCGGAGCATTGCTGACATGGAAAAAATATTTGTCCATTCCGGAAAGGTTCTTGATAAAACCATAACCCTTATCTGCGTTAAAATGTTCCACGCGACCGTTCAGTATCGCTTCTTCCATCCCTTCCTTTTTAGGAATAGAAATCGCTATATCATCCAAATCCACTTTCTTTTTTTTGTTTGGGTCGGGCGGTGTATTAGTTATTACTCCGTTTTCATCCACGTATGCAATCATATCATCAAATGATTTGCTGCCATCGGATTTGCGCTCTTCTTTGCGTCGCTGCTTTTCCTTTCTTTTTTGTTCTTTTTTCTTTTCTAACTCTTTTTTATTAAATGAAGTTGCCATTAATATTGTTTTATAATTATTTTTAAGCAGTTAATATCGTATTCAGCTTTTTTCCTGTTAATTTCTGAATGTCTTTCAACATCACACGTTCATCCTGAGCGCAGAATGTCAGGGCGGTGCCGGCATTTCCGGCTCTGCCCGTACGCCCGATGCGGTGTACGTAAGTTTCGGCTACATCCGGAAGGTCATAGTTTATAACCAACTCCAAATGGTCGATATCAAGCCCTCGGGCAGCAATATCCGTAGCAATAAGGGCTTGTATTCCGTTTGATTTGAAATCGGATAAAGCTCGTTGCCTCGCATTCTGCGACTTATTCCCATGAATGGCTACGCTGCCTATTCCTGCTTTGCCAAGTACTCGTGCTATCTTATCTGCTCCGTGCTTTGTTCGGGAGAATATTAATGCCGGTTTCTTTTTATCTTTTTTCAGCAGGTTAATAAGTAAATCTTTCTTCTCCGGTTTCTCTACAAAATAGATGTATTGCTCTATCGTATCTACTACCGATGCCACAGGGGTAACTTCTACTTTCGCCGGATTATGCAAAATAGACTTTGAAAGGGTTACTATTGCCGTAGGCATGGTTGCAGAAAAGAACAGTGTTTGTTTGCGTTTAGGCAGTATCGGCAACAGGCGTTTGATGTCGTGTATGAAACCCATATCGAGCATACGGTCTGCTTCGTCCAGAATGAAATGGCGAATATGGGCAAGCGTAACATGCTTTTGCGCTATCAGGTCAAGTAAACGTCCGGGAGTGGCTATCAGGATATCAACTCCTTTTTTCAGTTTATCAACTTGAGGGCTTTGATTTACGCCTCCGAAAATCACGGTATGTCGCAAGTCGGTATATTTGGAATAATCCCTGAAACATTCGTCAATCTGTATTGCTAATTCGCGTGTCGGAGTCAGTACTAATGCTTTTATTTCCCGCTTTTGCCCTTTAGGCTGCGGTTGATTTAGTTTTTGGATGACAGGTATCGCAAAGGCTGCGGTTTTACCTGTTCCCGTTTGAGCTATTCCCAATAAATCCTGTCCACTAAGTGCGATAGGTATCGCCCGTTCCTGTATGGGGGTAGGCGTTTCGTATTCTTTGTCTGTTAGAGCCTTCAATATCGGCTCTGAAATATTTAATTCTTTAAATGTCATGTTATCATATTAAACTGTTACCAAACTTAGCGTAACAGTAGTTTTTAAATTTAATATCAATTGATATCTTTAATTATTGCCTGCTCTGTCTTTTCAAAAAGTTCAGAAAAAGGTATATCCTTTACGGGGATAGGGTCATGGATTATAAGTTCGAGTTTATTCCCTATGCCTAAAGGGAAAGAACCCCATTTCATTATTTTCCATGAGTTGTTGACCGTAACGGGAACCATGTAAGCAGAAGGCGCATACTTACAAAGAATCATCAATCCGTTTTCAGCAAAGGCGCCCGGCTTGCCTGTCTTGCTTCTCGTCCCTTCGGGGAATATTACCGTTGCCCGTTTGTTGGTCTCTATATATTGAGCCATTTTCTTAATGGCAGATAAAGACTGTTTCGCATCTTTCCTGTCAATGAGAACCGAACCTCCATGATTCAAATTGTATGAAATACTTGGAATGCCCTTACCCAGTTCTATTTTACTGATAAACTTCGGATGTACTTTACGCATAAACCATCCCATGGTTGTAATGTCATACAGACTCTGGTGATTTGCCGCGATAATCAAGGGAACGCCATTCGGTAATTTATTCAAATTCTTGATTCTGTATCTTGTACCTAAAACGCATGTGTTGGCAACCAAAAAGAAACACAATACGTCCACACTCCTTTTGTGAGCTTCGTAGCCAAACAAGTTGAAGCACAACCACTGGACGAAGTGAAAGACGACCAAAGTACTTCCAAACAACAGATAGTAAATACAAGAGAGAGGGTATGCTATTAATTTTCGCATGAATTATCTTTCAAATTTTGCACTGAGAAATTCAACCTTTAACTTGGATATGACTTCTTTTACACTCGATATTTTTTCGGATAGATGGACATTGATACCCGTGAAAGCATACCCTTTTTTCATATTACCTCTTGCTGCCTGATAGAGACACTGAATAATGCAATAAGGGCTTTTGGTGTAGTCGCATGTTTTTATACAATGAAAAGGACAGTTTTTAGGCTTTTCCAATCCCTTTTCCACACTTCGGATAAACTCGCCGTCGATGGCTCTTCCCGGCATCCCGACAGGGCTTTGTATAATCCTGATATCTTCTTGTTTGGCATTCACAAAGACATTTTTGAATGTATCGGATGCGTCACATTCTGTGGTGGTAATAAATATCGTTCCCAATTGTACGCCGGAAGCTCCCATTTCAAGGAACCGGTGTATATCTTTTCCCGACGAAATACCTCCTGCCGCGATTACCGGTATATTTTTTTCGTCTTTGTATGAATCAACCACACTTACCACTTCAGGAATAAGTTGTTCCAAAGAGTAGTGTTCGTCCTCAATTTGATTTGCCTTAAACCCTAAATGGCCACCCGCTTTAGGCCCTTCCACAACAATAGCGTCAGGCAGATAACCATAATTGTTTTTCCACTTGTCGCAAATAATTTTGGCAGCCCGTGAAGAGGATACAATGGGAACTAATTTTGTTTTACTATCATGGGTCAGAAAGGAGGGCAGGTCGAATGGCAGTCCTGCTCCGGCAAAGATGACATCCGCTTTTTCTGCGATTGACGTTTTTACCATATCGGCATAATTGCTCAGTGCAACCATAATGTTCACTCCGATGATACCCTTGCTTTTTTCTTTTGCTTTTTTGATTTCCTCTTTTAATCCCGAAATACACTTTGCTAAATAATCTCCCGGAGATTTATGATAGATTAAGCCTAAACCCGCACACGAAATAACACCAACGCCTCCCTCGTTAGCTACTGCCGAAGCTAATCCTGACAAGGAAACTCCTACACCCATTCCACCCTGAATAACAGGGAGTTTTACTTCCAGATTGCCTATAAAAAATGATTTCATCTAATTTGCAAAAATGTGTCACGACATTGTGTTACACACCTTCGCGACCGTTAATACTAACAAGAAAAGCTGATTTTGAGGTCAATTTTGACGATGAAAAGACCCGCCGGACAGAGGCGGAGCAAAGCATTGTTAAGAAAGATTCAATAAAAACTCTATTGTTCAAGCCGCAAAGATACGAAAATTTATTGATTTCAATTATAATCTATTCCCTAAATTTTGCTTACATTGAATTTTCCTGTTTTTTCAAATCCTGTTCAACTTGCGCATCCAATGTCCAAGGCGCAACGGCTCTCCATTGTTCTATATATCGTTGGGGTATCATAAATCGCTTTCAATTTCCATGTTTTTAATAATTTTCCATTTATTGCCAATTTCGCCTTCCTTTGCCTTTTGAGGAGAAAGTGGAGCAGGGAAGAAATTTCTTCCATTCAGGACTTTCCATAAGGCATCTGATAATTTTTCCGATGAAACCACCGTATCTAAAATATATCCCAACCGCTGTATGGCTGCTGTATTGGGGTATTTTTTAGCGATTTTCAGTAGAAGCGAGGGTTTCATTTCTTCCGATAATTCCTGTAATACCGTAGTAATGCGGTTTATTCCAAATTTGTGGTTATAATCGAAAAAATCCAATGCAGTCAACTCCGGCGATGACACATTGATATATCCGGCAGGTGTTTTTCGCTGAACGATGCCATCTCGCAAAAATTC
>JAIRJR010000254.1 GCA_031260575.1 Tannerella sp. | reverse complement strand
GAACAATAAAAATAGGCCTTGTAATTTACATTCGTCACAAATTCAAACTCTTCCGGAGTAAAATTTTCCAATCCACCTGCGCGCAATACGCCTGCATTGCTGATAAACACATCCAATCCGCCGAAGTTACGTACAGTTTCGCGGATAAGATTTTGCAGGCTTTTTGGGTCGGCTACATCTGTTTTAACAAAAAGGATACGATATGAATTACACAATCCTTGAAGCCGTTCGACCGTAGCTTTTCCGGCGTCTTCATCCAGATCGGCGACAACAATATTTGCTCCTTCTTTCAGTAGACATTCTGCGATGCCTTCACCAAAACCTTTCGCGGCGCCTGTAATGATAATGGTTTTGTTGGGCGTTCGTCCGGAAACAATTCCGGTATTCACTTTGCGGCGATAGTTTTCAACTTCCCAATTATCAATGAACTTGATTCTATGTTTCGTCATCGGATGTTCTCCTCCGAACGATTGTGCAATCTCTGCTATTTTCATTGCATCTTCGTAGCTGTCGAGGATTGTATCACATTCGGCAGCGCTATTGCCAACCGCAACAATTCCTACTCCTTTTATAACCAGAATTTTTGGTGTATAACCGTGAATAAGTATAAACCGTCTTATCTTGTTTTGAGCCTGATTCAATAGATCTTCTTTATTTTCTGACGACAGGTAAATGTAGTTTGATTTGCAGTAGACAGTTTCATCCGGAGTAAAAGGAACGGCTATTTTTTGGAATTCCGTTTTCGATGAAGCGAAGTTTAAAGTGCGGCTGTTCGTGCGTATTTTCAACGCTTTCAGTCCACCTTGTTTGCTTAGCATCATCCGGATTGGAGGAATTGTTTCTTCTATATAATCACATTCGTTTTCATTTTGAGCGATGTCTTTCCTCCCCCTGCCCCCTCCAAAGGGGGATAAAAGAAGGGTACCCCCTCCGAAGGGGGATATCTGTTCCTCGATTTGAGTGATGATCCGGTTGTAGGTCGATTCGATTTCTTCTATCGTATCGGCTGCAACGAAGACACCATGATTTTGAAGAAACAGGATATGAGGATGTTTTCCGTTTTTCACTTTATATGCAGTGAGGTTTTTTGATACTTTCATCGAAAGTTTATATCCCGGATCCTCATAAGGAATATATACCGCTTCATCGCCGAACAATTTTTTTGTTACACTTTCGGCGTTTTTACTGCACATCAACCCGCAAACGGCTGTTGGATGAAGATGTACCACAAAGGCATACTCGAAAGCATTGTGTAGGGACGTTTCGACCGATGGGCGACATTCTTTTGTGATGCAGGCCGCGAGCAGGTCGTTTTTGACTTCTTCTTCGCGGTCATAATCATCCTTACTGTATTTCTTATGGGCAATGATATTTAGCTTTTTACGGTCTAATAAAGCGAATCCGTTTTCGGTTATAGTAGCTAAAGCATATCCGCTGGCTTTCACCCAAATATGTTCTTCATTTTTATACGATGTATTGCCTCCTCCGGCAATCACATAGCGGTTATCGCTTCCGAATTTACGGGAAATGTGTATCAATTGATCTATTTTTTCATGCATACTATTTTTATTTTATCATTGAATCACTGCTTGTATCAACATATCACCTTCATTCATAAATGCGTCCCGATTGGCTATGTCAGCTAAGCCGTTGGCGTCGACATATCCTGGCTTGCCGGAGCGAACCCGCTCCTGATGCGCAGCAATGACACATGCTCCTTCGTAATTGATTTGTTTCAGGTGTTCGGTCAATGGGGTGTTTCCTTGCGCCATCGGTTTGACCGGTTCCATAGCCGGCGTATTGTGTTCTGTACCGAAAGTTACGACAAATCCTTTATCGTGAAGGTATCCGGCATATTTTTCAAGCGTTTCGATATTATTCCGGGCGGTAATAAATTCAGCTGAAAAAATACCGCGTTGTTGGAGTATCGTAGCCGCTTTTTCGATATCATTTTCAAATTCGGTAAAATTTCCGTTCTTATCATCACCCAAAAACGGATAGGTTGGAATGCCACCGGCTGCAAGGATGAACCGGCAGACATCGTCCATCGGAAGAAAAGCGCTTGGCGCTTCCGGCACAAAAGCTGCTCCGCCCGCTTTCAACAGGTTGCTTCGTATCTCATTCTCCACGTCAGCATAGTTGAAAATGTCAGATTGTAAGGGCCTCCCATTAAATATTTTTTCAAAAAAAGCACAAATATCATCCGGTTTATTTTTGAGATGAATATACGTCGACATACGGATTGCTTTCGCTAAATGGCGTTCACGAACAAGTCCTTTGGTAAATAATTCTTTAATAACGTCGAAATTAAGATTGAAACCGGCGTTGTAAGTAGTTAAGAGGCTGTTTACTTGCCGGCACATTTCCAATACTTGCGCATTTGATTCTGCCCGAACTTTAGTTAATTGCGATAGGTATGGTTCATTAAGCCTTGGTGGACAACATAAGCCCTTTCCGCTGATGTAGGTGCGTCCGGGATTAATTGGATCGTTTACCCGTA
>JAIRJR010000211.1 GCA_031260575.1 Tannerella sp. | reverse complement strand
CGGATGTCTAGCTGCAAAGTAATAGACTTATGCAATCAGAAATGTGGTGTAACAGTGCGTCCGGAGGGGAGTGTTGGTATCGCTCAAAAGAGTGATGAAGTAGAGAGGAATTCGTCTGGACATTGCACTAACCTAGCGTGGAAACACAAAGGGGACAATAGCATACTGGAAAAGCGGATACCGTCCTAACCGTAATGGGCATAAGTTCCGCAAGTTCCGTGTTCTATGGCTAAAGCTAAACTGCCTTAAACCCAGTTTCTTTGCCCTAACCCGCCGGGGTGTACGAAAATTGACTGAAACGTACACAAAAGCCTTTTGCGGGTAATTTTTGTTACGTTATCCGCACTCTCTAAAGGCTTTTCAGCGTATCGTGGATACGTTAAAGGAGCGAACGGGAGCCTAAGTTGTACTGAAATTGTACCATCAATATCTAAACGGAGATTGCCTAAACCAGAGTGCTTTCTATTAAAAAGCTATGCGTAATGACGTTGAAAATCTGGCATGGCAACGGAGTCCTCATAGTAGTCTGCGGAGGTAACGCCTTTTCACATGGCGAAGGAGGACAGGTCGTTCAATTGATAAAAATACGGAGGTATGCGAAATGCAGACAGCTAAAACTATTTTGTCAATACTGAATAAACAGTCAACACAAGACGAAGATTATGTCTTTGAAAGACTGTACAGAAATCTTTTCAATCGAGATTTTTACCTCACAGCGTATGCAAAAATATACGCCAAAGAGGGAAACATGACCGCTGGCACGGATGGAAACACGATTGATGGTTTTAATCTACTAAAGGTAGACAAAATTATTAGCAAAATGCGAAATGAAACCTATTATCCAAAACCGGTCAAACGTGTATATATTCCAAAGAAAAACGGCAAGATGCGTCCTTTAGGCATACCTGCATTTGAGGATAAGTTAGTTCAGGAAGTAATAAGGCAAATTTTAGAAGCGATTTACGAGCCGAATTTCAGCAAAAATTCACACGGATTTCGCCCTAACAGAAGTTGCCAAACTGCACTATACCAAATCAAAAGCACATCTAGAGGTGCAAGCTGGGTCGTTGAAGGCGATATAAAAGGTTGCTTTGATAATATCAACCATGAAATATTGCTGAAGCTACTTGCGAAGAAAATAAATGATGGACGGTTTATAGAACTGATTCGGCGTTTTCTCAAAGCAGGATATATGGAATTTTCCAAAGTTTACAATTCTCTGTCGGGATGTCCGCAGGGGCAAATCGCAAGTCCAATTCTTGCGAACATCTACCTCCATGAACTTGATAAATACGTTGAGGATTTGATTCTGCAGCATAACAAGGGAACCACCAAGAAAAGAAACCCTGAATATATGAGCCTGAATATTAAGCGGCTACGAGCCAATCGAAAAGGTAAATACGATAAAGGGAAACAACTCTTGGCGCAGATGAGGAAAATGCCGAGCCAAATATCAGAGAACGATGAATACGTTCGCTTAAATTATGTCCGCTACGCCGATGACTGGATAATCTGCGTAAACGGCAGTAAGAAAATCGCAACAGAAATGAAAGAGAAAATCAGCTTTTTTCTGTTAAATGAACTGAAATTGGAACTGTCACCTGACAAAACGCTGATAACTAATCTAGGTGACAGAAATGTTCCGTTTTTGGGCTATGAGATTTCCAAAAGCCGCTGTAACACGCAAATAACAACCAATATCAACGGTGTCAAACGCAGGTCAATTAATGAAACGATTCAATTGTTAGTGCCACAAAGGGTCATAACAGAAAAATTATCCCCTTTTCTGAAGAATGGAAAATCAACACATCACAACGCACGAATAAATCTGCCTGTTTTGGATATGATTGCTCAATTCAATCGCGAGATTCAAGGTCTATATAATTATTATTGCCTTGCCACAGACGTATCAACAAAATTAGGCAAATTCAAGTTCTACCATTATTTTAGTTTGCTTAAAACAATTGCGCGAAAGGAGAAAAAATCCGTTAAGGAAGTCACTTCAAAATATGGCGTTGAAGTTAAGCGGAAAATGGGAACCGGCACTAGGAAAATTATTGGGGTAAAATACGAAACCACAAAAGGCGAAAAGACCATGATTTATTTCAACAATAGCCTTAGTAAACACGATACGCCAATGAAAAATCTTAGTGAAGTGTTTTCCGCTCCCAAAGCGAACAGATGCGAGCTTATCAAACGTTTATCCGCAGATAAATGCGAATTATGTGGCAAAACATTTGAGAGCAATTACGATTTTGAAGTTCATCACGTTCGCAAACTAAAAGATGTTAAACAAAAATACTCAAAACGTGGAAAAACCATCCCTCAATGGGTATTAACAATGTGCGCTATGAATAGAAAAACGTTGGTTGTATGTGGAAAATGCCACATAGAAATTCATAAAGGTTGATAACGATTGAAAAATTACATTTCAGGAACGGCTGGGGAGCCGTATACATCGAAAGGTGTACGTGCGGTTCCGAGGCGAGTGCTTAAAAACCTACAATAGTAATATTGCAAGGCGTTGGGTACTTAGCCTACAAAACCACAACGACAGCTAATCTCGGTATCGGGCTGGCTATAGAGGGTAAAAAGGTGTTGCTTGTAGATAATGACCCGCAGGCAGACCTGACCACCGTACTCGGCTGGCCTGATAATGACGCGCTAAAAATGACACTTGCCGACATCATGGAGAAAACCGTCAATGACGAGGATTTTAGTTGTTATGATGCGATTCTAAG
>JAIRJR010000200.1 GCA_031260575.1 Tannerella sp. | reverse complement strand
AAATTTACCACAATGATAATCATTTGTTTAGATGATAACAACGAAAATAGGGAAATGTGCGGAAAATCTTGCCGTGAGGCTTAGTACAACGTTAAAGGATTTTATGTTTAATTTTTCGTTTCAAATCACTTGTTTATTATCAATAACCAAGTCAGAAAAATTGAATATAAAATCGCGTTGTACGGAGCCGTTCCTCCTCACTCATTTCATAGGGACATTCTATGTTATCCTTTCTCATATAGTTTGTCTCTATATTGAGTTTATGGTCTGCAAATTTACTTATTATTTTGATTTATGCAACGAACCGTGCTGTTTTTTGTTGATATTTCAACTTGTTGTTTTTGTTTTTGTTACCGACCGGACACACTAATCCCATAGGCTTATTTTATAAAGAATTTGAATGGAGCGTCAACATGTAAAAGAGCTCGTTTTTTTGTTATTCATTCTGGCGGTTTGAATCTTTTCATCTGCATCTGCATTTGTCCTGAATTGCAGCAGGGGCAAAGACTGAAATCCTTTCCGGTTAAGAGCATGAGTATTTGAATCACATTTAATCCGTTAAAACGCGGCGGCAGTTGCGCTTTGTTAATCAGGTCATAACATAGCGTGAGTTTGGTATTCCTGTTCTTAATGGACAGTATTCCGTAATAGCGTACTTTACAGAAGCGCTGTGGCAAAACATGCAGCAGGAAACGTCGTATAAATTCGATTGGTTTAAGTATCATTTTCTTTCTCTTCCCCTTGTCCCGATAGTCTTTGCATGAGAAACAGACGTTGCCCCCTTCTGCCGATTCTATTCGCCGGTTTGAAATGGCCACCCGCTGAATATACTTTCCCAGGTATTTGATTACCTTTACCGGGTTCAATCGTGATTTTTCCGAATGAACTACCCAGTCTTTTTCATTTGTTTTCTTCCTCAACTCCTCCGCTACGTTTATATTATTCCATTTTTCGGGTATTTTAAGGGACTTGTCGAAGACAGCTCCGAGCAGGAGAAACAATACCCTTGCGCGGAATATCTTTGAGAGCGCTCTGACGGGCAGGAAGAATTTTTCAGGTGATTCAATCCATTGCATATGGTCTGTATCCAGCCCTCCTGCCGGAACCAGCATATGAATATGCGGATGCAGCGACAGGTTCTGTCCCCAGGTATGTAACACGGATAACGCACCTGTTTCAATCCCCAGTCGTGAAACGGCACACTTGTTGACCGCATGCCATGAAGCCTCGAAGAGGAAGCTGTATATGAGTTGATGGTTTATCGACACAAATTCGTTCAGGAACTCCGGCAGTGTGAAAACAAGATGAACATACTTGACCGGCAATAAAGTACTTTTCACTTTATCCATCCATATTTCCTGCTTAAACCACTGACAGTGGGGGCAATGCCGGTTCTGACAGGAATTATAAGCTACTTCGGTGTGGCCGCATTGATTACAGGCAAAACTGTGTGACCCTGCGTGATGCGTAGAACAGCTTTCAATCGCATGCATGGCTTTGAGTTGAACAGCCGACAGGTTATGCGCTTCCCTGAATTCCTTTCCGTGGCGCTGGAAAACGGATTGTATATAATTCTTTCCCATACGCTTTATAAATTCAGCTCGTCAAACGGACTTTTGATAGAAGCCGGTGTGGTTTGTAAATGCAAATAAACCATCGTCGTCTTAATATCGGTATGTCCCAATAATTTTTGAATCGCAAGCAGGCTTATTCCCTTTTCCACTAAGTGAGTGGCAAAACTGTGCCGCAGGATATGAATTCCGTGTGATTTGTTAACACCCGCCCTGTTGACTGCCATTGAGAACGCATGTTGTATTGTTCTCACTGCAATAGCCTTTCCTCGTGTTCCTCCCTCGAAGAGATATACTTTTGGGCGATAGTGCGACCAATACTCTCTCAGTAGAAGCAGAACCTTTTCCGAGAGCATCACATACCTGTCCTTGGCTCCTTTGGCTAACCGGATATGTATTTGCTTCCGTTCCGAATCAATATCGGTCGCCTTGAGGTTAGCCGCTTCGCTGACGCGTAATCCACAGGAGTAAATCAACGACAGTAATGTTCGGTGTTTTAAGTTCTCCGTTCCGCCGATAATCCGCCTTACTTCATCCCGGGACAGCACGGATGGCAATGTTTTAACTGATTTGGGACGCCTGATGGAAAATTCTTCCCACTCCTTTCACAAAACCTCCACTATCAAAATCCTGTAAGCGCTTAACAGTTGGTTTAGATAAACCGCCGATGCCTGCTTCTCTTCTACTAAATAGTGAAGATAATCCATGAACTGGTCTCGTGTCAATTGGTCCGGCGACAGGTTGTGGTACTTTGCCAAGCCGACCAAACATGAAGTATAGTGCTTGACCGTGTGCGGACTGTAATTGCGGTAATGAAGGTAATTAATGTACTTGTTTCGTAATTCTGTCATAATGGTAAATTCTTAAATGTAAAATTTACCACAATGATAATCATTTGTTTAGATGATAACAACGAAAATAGGGAAATGTGCGGAAAATCTTGCCGTGAGGCTTAGTACAACGACCCGTTACACGTGGGTCTTCTACATCCGAAAAATAAAATGACAACTCTTGTTCCATAATATGTTCTATTTAGTGTTATTATGGAAAACAAAGGTAGGTGGTTTTTTATAAA
>JAIRJR010000120.1 GCA_031260575.1 Tannerella sp. | reverse complement strand
CCATTGGCATACCCAAGAATCGACTCTGTACGCATTGTTATGACGGATCGAGTAGTTTTTAATGTTATCTTTGGCATTAGATTCTTTTTAATATGGTCTTTTTTCAAGGCACATACGCTTCCAGCCTTGTTGTGCTGACGGCAGCAAAATAGCCAACACCTCCATTGCTGATATTCGTTGTGATATTCGAAGCCGGACCTCCGAAAAAGGGATTTTCGCCCCGCCTTTCGCTTCTGCATTGATCTAAAAAATCAAAATATCCTTTTTCAATCCGGCTAATGCAGAACGTAATTTTATCGCCGGGTTTCACATAATTGAAATATTGGTTGATTTCGTCGAATTGATCATTTGAATAGTCTTCAAACTGCATCAGAGGAAATCTGTCTAAATATTGACCATCAATTCCAAAGTCGGAAAAAACAGTTAAACGGGATATTCTATTGGAAGTCAATGTGTCATTTATGTTTGCATAAGCGCTGTAATAATCATTGCCTGCTTCCTCTTGTGCATATATGTTTAACGCATAATGCTTAAACCCCATTAAATATCTTACTTCTATGTTGATGGAATCGACCATAAACGGGCGCTGCATCGTAGCCGTCGCTTCATACAGTTGTTGGTTGCCATCCGGACGGGAGTCGACAAGGATACTCAAATGATAGGTCTCACCTACAACGGCCGACATCGGATTTGCCGTCCTGTATACTCCTTTTTCGGTGGTTTCCACTAATTCGAAAATATGTCGGTCGGACATGGACTGAATCGTAACGATCGCATTCGAAACAGGTTGATTCGGCTCTAATTCGAAATAAGGTGATGAAAGGGATATGCGGATGGTTTGATAAGTAAAATCTTCTGTCAAACAACCATAAACCACAACAACAGGCTCAGAATTAGAAGGTTTTATTTCAATCAATTGAGAACAGGAACCGATAAACAATATGAACAAAACCGGTAAGATGTTTTTCACTAAATTGCTTCGGCGTATAGCCGTGCAATGACGAACCCAATTAGAACCTGTCATCATACTTATTATTTAATAAAAATCATACTAAACATAATAATCCCTTAAAATCATAGTCAAAATTTGACATTGTATGTAATCGAAGGTACAATTCCGAACAGATAGATCATTTCGGCATAAGGCCTTCCGGTATCCCTGTCTTGGTTGAGCGTAATCATCCAAGCGTTCTTTTTCCCATACACATTAAACAGTGACACGTTCCATTCGCCTTTCCACCGTTTTTGCGTATTTGGTCTTGGAATAAAATTGAAAGACAAATCCAACCGGTGATAGTCGGGACGGCGGTCTTCGTTGCGACCTGAATAGATGGGGAAATATTCGCCGTTGATTTCGAAGCGTCCGGTAGGGTAAGTGGTTGGGTTGCCTGTCGCATAAATGAAGATTGCCGAAATACTGCATTTTTTGGATAGTTCGTAGTTGGCAACGATATTGGCTGTATGGGTTTTGTCGAACGGAGCCAAATAGGTTTTACCCTGATTGATTTCCGGTATGGTTCGTTCCGAACGCGACAGTGTATAATTGGCAAAACCGGTCAACTTACCGGTGTTTTTGCGAACCATAAACTCTATTCCATAGGCTTTTCCCGTGCCGGTCCTGATTTCGCCATCCAATTTGTCGTTTAATAACAGATTGGAATGTTCGGCAAAATCAATCACATTTTTCAAATCTTTATAATAGACTTCGACGGATGTTTCAAAAGCATTGTCATTCAAATTGTGAAAATAACCGGCCGAAAACATATCTACATGCTGAGGTTTGATATTGGGGCTTGCCGAAAACCAAATATCCAATGGCGATCCGGATGCCGAATTGTTGGCTAACTGGATATATTGGGCATTGTGCGAATAGTTTACCTTCAGCGAAGAGGTATTGGTGAGATTGTAGACAAAACCGACACGCGGTTCGGCAACGGTATATGTATTGTAGATTCTCCCCGAAGGGTAGACAGTAGAACCCGCTTCTTCGTAATTATCATCGTAATGAAATACAGTAGCCGCACCTATATTTTGGAATATCGAATAACGAATACCGTATTTAGCGCTGAACCGTTCCGAGAATTTTTGTTCATTGGCAAGGTAAATGCTGTGTTCCATTGCTTTATTTTCTTCCATTTGCAAGTCGACCATTCTTCCGGGCATGGTGACGATACCGGGTTGAAAATTATGAAGTGTATGGTTTGTTCCATAATTCAGGTTCCAAAGGTCGTTAATCGGTTGATTAAAGTCCAAACGCAGCATCCAATCAGTAATACCTGACTTCCAGTCGGCTTCCATGCCTTCCATCCTCGATGATAAGCCATAATTGTATTTGGTAAGGTTTAAACTGATGCGTGATAACAACTTTTCGGAATAGATATGACCCCAGGTTAATGAAGCAGCTCCATTCCCATAACTGAACATACCTACATCAGCTCCAAACTTATCCACACCGAAATATCCGTTCAGTTCGAGGCGGTCTTTGTTGGACAGACGGTGTGTCAATTTAACATTCAAATCGTAAAAATAGATAGATGAACTGCGTAAATTTTCGTCAGCCGAGAGTTTGAGAAACAAATCGGCATAACTTCGTCTACCCCCAATCAGCCAGGATGTACTTTCTCCAACCGGGCCTTCAACCATCAGACGGCTCGAAATCAGTCCAATTCCTCCGGATCCCTGAATACGCTTCGGACTATCGGTCTTGGTTTGAACATCTAATAATGAGGACAATCTCCCACCGTGTTTCAGCGGAATATCTCCTTTATATAACGAAAGTCCCGAAAGTACATCATTGTTGAAAACAGAAAAGAAACCCATCAGGTGGGAAGGATTGTAAATCGTTGTATTGTCGAGCAGAATAAGGTTTTGATCGGAAGAACCGCCGCGTACGCTAAAACCGGAACCTCCCTCAGAAGTCGCTTGAACACCCGGAAGCAATTGGATCGCCTTGATGATATCCACTTCTCCCATCAATGCGGGCATACGCCTGATTTCGGTAGCGCTCAGTTTTTCTATTCCCATTTGCGTACTTTTCACCCTTTCGCCCATGTTGCTGCCTGAGATGATCACTTCACCGAGTTGATTATTGCTTTCCATCTCAAAATTGACAATGAGGTCTTTATTCGCTTGAATGCGAATATCTTTCTGAATATAACCTATATAGGTGGCGGAAAGAATGTGTGTACCGCTTTTGACCGATAGGGAATAGTTCCCGTCAATGTCGGATAGGGTATATGCTCCCGTTTCCTTCACATGGATTAATGCATCCGAAAGAGGTTCTTTTGTAATCCCGTCTGCGATTCTCCCGGAAATACGAAAGTTTTGAGCATTACATATTTGACTGAATATCAGGATAATTAAACCCGTAAAAATTATTTTTCTATTCATCATTGCCGG
This sequence comes from Tannerella sp., assembly GCA_031260575.1. Classification (GTDB taxonomy): domain Bacteria; phylum Bacteroidota; class Bacteroidia; order Bacteroidales; family Tannerellaceae; genus Tannerella. Next base: position 101 of record JAIRJR010000120.1, on the reverse strand, counting down.
CAAAGATAAAGATAATAATCGAGAAAAAGCATTTTTTCATATAAGGCGCTTGTCACGATAGAAAATTTCATCTACTTTTGTGGAAAATTACAAATAATTAA
>JAIRJR010000090.1 GCA_031260575.1 Tannerella sp. | reverse complement strand
ACGAATGACTTGTTCTGCCAATTCGGACAGATGCTCGCGTGTGTATGGCAGGACCGGCGGCAATGCCGAACCAAATATTTTTTTGGAACACGCCGGATGAAAATCCATTTGTCCTTCATGCAATGCGCGATAGCAAAACAAACAGTTGTTCATGGCGTTTCGTTTTCAATGGGAACAACGCTTACTGCGCCAATACAATCTTTGCAGCAAGCCAACAGTAATGACATCCTGTCGCGCCGGTCAATCTTCCAACTGCGTCCGGCAATATCCAACAACCATCCTTCGGGTATCAAACCATCAAAAAACGGGAACAGTACATTGCTTCGATATTTCTCTTTCCGCAAAGGCAAAGTCAGACTGACTGCTTCAGGGTCCTGAGCATGAAGGTATTCGTTATCATAATCAAAAGAATAACCGGTTTCGTCTTCGGTTAAAATCCCTGCAAATTGAAGACGCATATAAATTTTTGCCTGTTTCATTGTACAAGTTTGTTTCTATTTATCGGAACGGGCGCCAACTCCGAGCCGAAAAGACTTAATACCTGATTGACTTTATCCATCCGTAAGGTTTGCTTGCCTTGTTCCAATTCCCGCACAAAACGCAATCCAACACCCGATTTTTCCGATAAATCAACTTGCGTTAAGCGGTATTGCTTTCGCATTTGTTTTACGTATTGTGGTAATGTAATGTATACCATTGACAGTTTTTTTATACCATATAGGGTGCAAAGATACCTATTTTTCTTTACCTAATACCCTTTAGGGTGTAAAAAATAAATTTGAAATAAATTTATACCCCATCGGTGGCAACTACAAATCATTGTTGCTGGTAATTCCGGTTCTTATTAGCCTGAATTATTTATATTAAAACAATTCCGGATGAATTATCTCTCTGTAGCAAAGGGTTACGTTAAAACATCGCATACCATATGAATAATTCTTATTAGAATTCCTTATTCATTGCATGGAAAAGTGTTGAAAGGATTGTTCGAAAGAAAACAGATTTTTTTTCATTTTTATTGCAGATTCAAAAATATGTATTAACTTTGCGGCGAAAAGTACTTTTAAATATGGAAAAGAATCAAAACATGGAAGATTTGAAACATATCCGCAATTTGATGGAGCGTTCAACCAAATTCTTATCGCTGAGCGGATTTGCAGGCATTGCCGCCGGAATTATTGCCATGGCGGGGGCTACCGTTGCTTATTTCTTTATTTTCGGGCGGGGCGCTGTGAAATACGACGAATACGTGCGTGCATTCGACAATGGCTCCACATTACACATCAGGTTGCAGATCGTGCTGTTGGCTGTTGTGGTGCTGGTTTGCGCCATCGGTGCGGCATGGTTTTTTTCGTTACGAAAAGCAAAACGTTCCGGTACACGGCTTTGGACATCCACCACCCGCCGTACATTGTATCATTTCATGATTCCTTTGGTTACGGGCGGCATCTTTTGCATTGCGCTGATGATGAGCCACAATATCCATTTAATCGCCTCGGTTACACTGATTTTTTACGGGCTGGCGTTAATCAATTCGGCTAAGTTTATGGTCGACGAAGTGCATTATTTAGGACTTTCGGAAATCGTTTTGGGTGTTCTGGCCGGATTTTTCCTGAATTACGGCCTGCTGTTCTGGACGTTTGGTTTTGGCGTGATGCATATTGTATATGGTGCGCGCATGTATTATAAATACGACCGGAAATGACAACTATCCTATCCGGTTTAAACAAGCTATTCGATAGCCGTATCAGGCTGGGAATCATGGCAGTGCTGTCGGTGAATGAACAGCTCGACTTCAATATGCTGAAGGAGTTGCTCCAAATTACCGACGGCAATCTGGCCAGCCACCTGAAAGCGCTCGAAAAAAACGAGCTTATCTGCGTACAGAAACAATTCGTTGGCAGGAAACCGAATACTACCTATTCTACCACCTTGTTAGGCAAGGAAATGTTCGTGCAACACCTCCAGGCGCTGGAAAAATTAATTAATCTACCGTAAATTATTTTTTTATTCATATACTTTGTAAATCAAAGAACTTTTTTAATAATCAATTTATTCAATTTTTTTTTAATTTCAACAATCATGAAAAGTGAAAATCAGACCGTATGGTCGAATATCGCCAACAGTGCGACATTCAAAGCAATTGTCATCGGTATATTGATACTGATGATGTTAATCCCGGTTGTAATGATCCACGAGTTGATCCGTGACCGTGAATTAACCGGCGCTTCGGTCATCTCCGAAGTCAGTTCGAAATGGGGCAACAGGCAGACACTCACGGGGCCTGTGATCTGTGTGCCCTACAAAATCACCCACATGGAAAACAATACGATGCGTGAAGTCCGGAGTGTGGCGTATTTTCTGCCCGAAGAATTGACTATCGAAACCGACATGCAGCCCGAAATCCGTTACCGAAGCATCTACAAGGTAGTGGTTTATCAATCGAAAGTCAAAGCCTGCGGGACTTTCAGGCATCCCGATTTTGAGAAACTAAACAGCAAGGTAAGTTCGATTGAGTGGGAAAATGCGTACGCCATCATCGGTATATCAGATTTAAGGGGGATTCGCAGCCAGGTTGTCTTCAATTGGGACAATGAATCGAAGGAAACCATGTCGGGCGTGGGCGATTCAAAGTTGGCCGAATCGGGTGTAACAGTCAGTTTACCGCTTTCGGCAGATGCTACGGAAGATAAAATGTATACATTCGATTTTTCACTGACACTCAACGGAAGCGACGGATTGTTTTTCATCCCTGCCGGTAAAACGACCTGTGTCACGATGCATTCGCCCTGGAATACGCCAAGTTTCGATGGTGCTTTCCTTCCCGAATCGCGCGACATTGGCAACGGTTTTTCGGCCACATGGAATATTTTAAACTACAACCGCAATTTCCCGCAGATGTGGACAGGCGGCGATTATCATTTGCAGTCGTCCGAATTTGGCGTTCGCCTGTTGTTGCCGGTCGATCATTACCAAAAGACGATGCGTTCGGTAAAATATGCGATTATTTTCATTGCGCTTACGTTTCTGGTATTTTTTCTGGTGGAACTTCTCAGTCGCAAGCGGATTCATCCGTTTCAATACCTGCTGGTCAGTGTCGGTTTGGTCTTGTTCTACTGCCTTTTGCTGGCTTTATCCGAGCAGATGCATTTCAACCTTGCTTACCTGCTTTCGGCGTTGGCGATTATCGGTTTGATCACAGCCTATTCGCACAGCATCTTCAAAGAAACGAAACAAACCTTGTTGATGGGCGGTTTTCTGACGGTTCTCTACCTGTTCCTGTTCACCGTACTGCAATTGGAAGACCTTGCGCTTCTGTTCGGTAGCGTAGGATTGCTTATCGCATTGGCCGTGGTGATGTATATCTCGCGTAAAGTGGATTGGTTTCGAAACAATGAACCATAAACAATCTGTCAGGTATGTCCAAGGGATAATTATTGAGTGCATTTCAACAAAATATCAGATATTCACAAATCATAATCCCTGTTTATTTTTGCGCAAATTTGCGTTTTTTGCGTCATTTGTGTTCTTTTGAGACAGCCTCCTCTGAGTTCAACATCAGGTTTTTTTAGCAATTTAATTCGTCAGCTATATTTCACCTTGAAAGTCCGGTAGGACTTATACGTAGATAACCCCATGCAAGCGAAGTGCAGCTCTGGGGTAAAAAATGCGCCTCCTCCTTCCGGAACTCCGCAGGTGTTCAACAAAAAATGTATCTTTGCAAAAAAAAATAGAAATCAAAATGAGAAATTCAATCGTTCTTACAATGCTGGCAGCGCTGGCGCTTGCAGCCTGCACTTCAACGCCTAAATCATACACTGTGGAAGGCGTTGTTCCCGATGATTCATACAACGGCCAAATGGCTTATCTGTATGATTATGCAACACGCGAAAAAATAGACAGCGTTTTGGTTGCCGACCGGAAATTTACGTTTACCGGTCCGATAGATGCTGCTTTGGTTAGCCGGTTGGCTATCGAAAGACTTTATGCGATTATTATCCTTGAAAAAGGAAAAATATCCGTAGATATGGCTGATTCTAAAAGCGCTAAAGGTACTCCTTTAAATAACGAACTGTCAAAATACCAGCATGAACTTGCAGTTTATGAGGCAGAAAGGATGGAAAAATACACTGAAATAGCGCAGTCGGAAGAAGCAACCCGCCAGATACGCTACATGGAAGCGTACCAGCAATATGTGGCAAACGTTGATCCATTGCACTTGAAATACTTTAACGCGAATAAAAACAACGCATTAGGTGCGTTTGTGTTATTGAGCTGGTCGGATTTATTAGAGCCTGAACGGTTGGATTTGCTATATGCACAAGCCGGCGATGTCGTCCGGCAATTCGCTCCGCTCCAACGGGTCATCACCATCAATGCAAGCGTAAGGAAAACGGCTGAAGGCATGATTTTTACTGATTTTACCATCGAAAACGGCAATACGGATGGCAGCAAGGCATCGCTTTCGGATTATGTGGGTAAAGGGAAGTACGTGCTGGTTGACTTCTGGGCGTCGTGGTGCGGGCCGTGTATTGCCGAAATTCCCACCCTTGTCGAGGTGTACAACAAATACAAAGGCGATAAATTTGAACTGCTTGGTGTTGCCGTTTGGGATAAAAGGGAAGATACCTTGGGATTTATCGAAAGCCTCGGCTC
>JAIRJR010000083.1 GCA_031260575.1 Tannerella sp. | reverse complement strand
TTTTGTTTATTCCGATTTTCAATGTGGACGGACACGAACAATTCGGTTCCATGTACCGCATCAATCAAAATGGACCTGAAGAAGTAGGCGCCCGGACAACCGCGCAAAATATCAATCTCAACCGCGACTATCTGAAAGCTGCGACGCCCGAAATGCAACAATGGCTTAATCTTTATCATGAATGGTTGCCTGAATTTTTCATTGACATTCATGTGACCAACGGTGCGGATTTTCAATATGTTACGACTTTTGGATTAGAGGTGATGAACCATAATATGGAAGCCAATATCCGGAAGTGGGCGAAAGAAGTGTTTGAAAAACAATACGTAGAACAAATGGCTGAGGCATCTTTTCCTACGTTTCCTTACTTTGATCAAATGGTGCGGAATAATATAGAAGCAGGCCTTATGCGTTCGCCCAATCCTCCACAGTATTCAAATGGCTATGTTGCAGCGATGAACAGGGTAGGGGTATTGATCGAAAACCATATTTATAAACCATACGAACAACGGGTAAAAGCGACCTATGAACTGTTACGCATTTGCGGACAGATATTAAATAATGATCATGCAAGTTTAAAAGAAAATATCGCTTTATCCGATGGAATCGTGGGTTCGACCGCCTTCCGGGTGGAGCCGATGGCATTGAACCACCAGATTTCGCGCACAGATAGCACCATAGTCGCTTTTCTGGGTTGGGGACAAAAGACTGTCAAAAGCGACCTGTCCGGCGCCGATTGGACATTCTATGATTACGACGACCCGGTAACGCTTCGCGTCGGTTTGTATGACAAGTCAAATATAATTCAATCGGTACAGCTACCTGATGCTTATATTATTAAGACGGAATGTACGCAAGCTATCGACATGTTAGACCGTCATCATATTGAATATGTGCGGTTGAAAGAAGGCACAACGATGATGGTGGAAACCTATCGTTTTACCGGTGCACAGTTTGACCGGCGGCAATATGAAGGTCATATCACGGTAACACCCGAATATACAACCCAAACAGAGCGGGTTTATTTTCCCCCCGGTTCGGTGCTGGTATCTATGAATCAGTTGCGTGCCCGTTTAGTTGCCCATCTGTTAGAGCCTAACGCCCCCAGTTCATTGGTGTATTGGGGCTATTTTAATACTTGGTGTCAACCCACCGGCGAGTTCTACGTCAATTTAGGCTATATGGAAGTAAAAGGCCGTGAAATATTGGCAAAAGATCCCGAACTACGAAAGACCTTCGAAGCCAAAAAAGCAACCGACCCCGCATTCGCCAACGACCCGCAATCTATTCTACAATTCTTTATGACCGAACTTCGCAAAAATGTCGAACCCGATGCCAACCAATATCCGGTAGGCCGGATTATATACAGATGATTTTTGGGCGATCTGAAATGATCGCCCAAAAAGTTTTAGTTTCTTTTGATATTCGGCATCTCCAATCCATAGCCTTTTTTCTTATCCTCACTTTTTAATAAGAAGGCTACAAATACAGCTAAGACGCCAAAACCGGTAAAAATGATCATGGGTAATGTATAGTCGTAGGGGGTATCCGGATTTCCGGTCTGACAATAGGTTTTAAGTACCCAGCCTATCAGCATCGGAACACCTGATAAACCAATATTTTGAACCCAAAAAATCATCGCATACGCTGTTCCTAATTTATTATGTGGAATAATTTTTGGAACCGAAGGCCACATCGCTGAGGGAACAAGCGAAAAACCAATTCCCAAAATGACCATTATAAACGCTGCAAACCACCATTCATTTAATACCGGGAGCGAGAAAAGGGCGTGGACAACTATCAGAAGAAACGATCCAAAGATCATGATTGTAGCGCCTTTCCCCTTTCGGTCATATAAACTTCCAAATAAAGGAGTTAGTAATATTGTTCCGAAAGGAAGCATGGACGGAATTATGCCGGCTAAAGCTTCATCAACACCATACTTATTGATCATCAATGAAGTCGCGTATTTCAGGAAAGGGAATACCGCTGAATAAAAAAGTACACATAAGATGGCAATCAGCCAAAACCCTTTGTTTCGGATAATGAAGACGATGTCGCTGATACGGAATGATTCTTCGGCTTTTTCATTCATATCTTTGATGGAAGCATCTAATTTTCGATCCATAACACCGAAAACCAGAAAAGCGATCAATCCGACACAAAGAAGCGCCAACCCAAATAGTATGGGAGTAGATATATCATTGAAATATTTAGCAATAGGAACTGATGCCGAAAGCGCCAATGCCGTTCCGATTCTGGCCGTGGCGACCTGTAGCCCCATGGCAAGTGCAATTTCTTTCCCTTTGAACCACCGGGCAAGCACTTTGGTCACGGTAATACCTGCAATTTCAACACCCACGCCAAAAATAGCAAAACCGATGGAAGCGAAAAGCACTTGGAATCGTATTCCCGTAATCGCACATACGGAGTCGCCAAGTGTAAAAAAAGGAGATATTGCGTAATATTTTAGGGAACAACCGATCAACATTAAACAACAAGCCATGGTGCCCGTAAAACGCATGCCTTTTTTGTCTAAAATGATTCCACCGATTATCAACATAAACAGCAGTACATTAAACCAACCGTACGAACTGGTGAACAGACCGTATTCCGACCCGTCCCATCCAAAGTTTGATTCGAGCATGGTTTGCAAAGGGGCCATCACATCAGTGATAAAGTACCCGCACATCATTGTAATCGAAACGATTGCCAAAACACTCCAGCGTGCTACCGGCGAGTCGCTCAGTTTTTTTTGTAATATCTCAGTCATAAAGATTAAATTAAATAGTTAAACATTTATTTGAAAAAAAGGAAGTGCATCGGCAACAACGAAAGTGCTTCCGCCAATGAATATCATATCTTTTGAGGATGAATCTCGAATTGCTTCTTTAATAGCATGTAATACAGTGTAATAACTCTTTCCTTGCAGTTGGTATTGTTTTGCTTTCCCTGCAAATAGATTAACAGGCATAGCGCGGGGGATAGATGCCTGTGTGAAATAATAAACTGCATTTTTGGGCATCAACGACAATACAGAATCTACATCCTTGTCGCCAACCATACCAACAATGATTCGAAGCGTTCGATGTCGTTTGGCTTCTTGTTGGATCTGGTTGGTCAAAAACTCCCATGCCCCTACATTATGCCCTGTATCACAGATTACCAAGGGCTTTGAAAAGACGGTTTGCCATCGTCCCATCAATCCTGTTAATTGGGTTACGTGTTCGAATGCCTGTTTGACTCCTTTGGGTGTAATCTTCACACGATTGTTTTCTAACAAACGCAAAGCAGTCAAAACAGTTTGAGCATTTTGTTTTTGAAACGCTCCTTTCAATTCGCCGGTAATTGAACCATAATCAACCGTCTTGAATTCCCAGTCACCGGTTTTCTTTTTTTTCGATGATGTCAACACCTTTTCCTGTTCAGCAAAGATAATGGGTGAATTCATTGCCATGGCTTTCTCCATAAAAACCGTGCGAACTTCATTGTCGATACATTCACCAATGATTACGGGTGTGTTGGCTTTTATGATCCCGGCTTTTTCGTATGCAATTTGAGATAGAGTTTCTCCGATATATTGGGTATGGTCAAGGCTGATATTTGTAATGATACTTAACATGGGTTCAATGATATTTGTGCTATCCAATCGTCCTCCCATACCGGTTTCAATGACCGCAAAATCCACGTTCTTATGTCGGAAATATTCGAAAGCGAGATTGGTGGTCAAATCAAAGAAAGATGGTTCGATTGTTTTAATCCAAGGTCTGTGTCTTTCAACGAAATCGACTACGTAACGTTTGGAAATTTTCTTTCCGTTGACACGAATGCGTTCGCAAAAATCAAGAAGGTGGGGAGAAGTATATAATCCAACTTTGTATTTTGAATTTCGCAGGATAGCAGCAAGTAGGTGGGAAACAGACCCTTTTCCATTTGTACCTGCCACATGGATAGACAGATAATCCCGATGAGGGTATTTTATAAGACTATCAAGTTCAACACTTCGCTCCAATCCGGGTTTATATGCATGTGCGCCTACTTTTTGAAAAGAAGGCATCAGATAATTCAGCGTTTCTTTATAAGTCATATTTTTTAAAGTTAAAACTGCGTAAAAATACTAATTAAATTTATAAATTTGCCACTTGATAGATAAAATGATGAAAAAAATTACCTTTTTGACAGAAGCCGACGTTTGTTCCAACCCGATGATTGTCGAGATCGATGACGATGGAATCATAACAAATGTTGAAAATATTGGAGAATATCCCGGAAATTCTCCGGGTATTTCTGCATGGTTGATGGGGTTGAAAGTCGATGAAGCTGTTCGTTTACTGAAAGTTATCAAATGTGACGAAAAAAACTCATCATGCCCCGCTCAATTTTCGAATGTTTTAAAGCAATAACTGTAATCATTAATCCGTAAAATATATTAAAAAAATGGGAACGAAGAAAAATTTTGTATTGGATACAAACGTTATCCTGCATGATTTCAAATGCATGGATAATTTTCAGGAAAACGACATTTATATTCCGATAGCTACATTGGAAGAATTGGATAAATTTAAAAAAGGCAGCGACCAACTCAACTACAATGCCCGCGAATTTATTCGGGAGTTGGATCGGATTACATCCGACGATCTTTCGCTGAAAGGCGCTTCGTTAGGGATGGGGAGAGGTACTTTATATATCGTTACAGATGAAAAAAAACAGAAAAAAGTTTCCGATACATTTGCTGAAAACACTGCGGATCACCGGATTTTGTCATGTGTCTATGCAATAGCCGAGAAATCACAGGATACAAAAACCGTTTTGATCACAAAGGATATTAATCTGAGGATGAAAGCCAGGGCGTTGGGTATTACGGTTGAAGATTATACGACTGATAAAGTGGTCAATGTGGGTATCTTCAAAAATGCACAGGAAACATACGAAAATATTGACCCTGATTTCATCGATGAAATCTATGCTACTCGCGATGGGGTCGATGCATCATTGTTCGAATTTAGTACATATCTGGAACCCAATTCCTGTTTTATTCTGAAAAGCATTCGTAATTCGGTGCCGGCAAGATATAATCCTTTTACCGGCAAAATCAAAAAGGTTGAAAAAGGGAATAATTATGGCATCCAGCCGCGTAATGCAGAACAAAGTTTTGCTTTTGAGGTTCTTAACGATCCGAATATCAAGCTTGTAGGGATTACCGGAAAAGCCGGAACCGGGAAGACTTTATTAGCATTGGCTTCGGCTTTAAAGCAAGCCGGAATATACAAACAGATTTTATTGGCAAGACCGATTATATCTTTGGCTAACAAAGATATTGGTTTTCTTCCCGGAACAGAAAAAGAAAAAATTGCGCCTTATATGCAACCGCTTTTTGATAATCTGAATGTGATAAAATCGCAGTTTTCTCCCCAAAGCAGCGATGTAAAATTGATTGATGAACTACAGAAGAGCAACCGGTTGGTGATCGAAGCCCTGGCATTTATTCGTGGACGCAGTTTGTCTGAAACATTCTGCATTGTAGATGAAGCACAGAATCTTACGCCTCACGAAATCAAGACGATCGTAACCAGGACAGGCGAGGGAACGAAAATGGTGTTTACGGGTGATATTCAACAAATAGATTCTCCCTATTTGGATGCCCGGAGTAATGGATTAGCTTATATGGTTGAACGGATGAAGGGACAGGAATTATTCGCGCATACCAATCTGATTAAAGGCGAACGAAGCAGGTTGGCCGAATTGGCTTCCGATCTATTATAATCCTCTTTACGTTTCATCTGTGGTTTAATTTATCTGCCACACAAGTCATTATGCAGTCTTGGTTTTCGTTCCAAAGGTGCATAGCGCCGCCATTGCAATGTTTATAATCTTTGCAGTTTTTACAAATGCCCGTTTTACACCAATTTCGGTTGCGCATAACGTCAAAGCGGTTTTCCCAGATGTCAAACAAATTGTCGTTGTAAATATTGCCCTGAACAAAACATCGGTCGATATTCGGGCAGGCGGAAATAGAGCCGTCAATCAGTACGGAACCTATATTGCTGCCCGCACGACAGAAGAAATAACTGTCGCGCACTGTTTTTTCGTAATCGCCGACGTAGCTTTCACAACTGAAATAAAGGTTTATCCGGTTGTCGTTTTGGCGGCTTTCGGCGATGAAATCCATCAGCTTACGCATTTGTCCACTTGATAGCAGCATTTCCGGATCTTCAGAAGCCCGTCCAATCGGCGCAATGGTGAAAATCCGCCAGTTTTTTATCTTTTTGGCAATCAAAAACTCCTTTAAAGCAGGCAATTCCGCCAAATTATTTTGATGTACACAGGTAACGACATCGTAATTCAAACGCGGATAAGACACAATCAACTCCAATGCTCGAATGGCTCGTTCAAAACTTTTCGGATTGTTTCTCAGCCAGTTATGATTGTCTTCCAAGCCGTCTAAACTGACTGTGACGCTGTGTATGAGCATATTTAATACTTTTTTAGTTCAAGTTTTTCATTTTAAAACTGAAAACACTAACTTTGTGCCATTAAAAACACATAGCTATGTATACCCTCCAATCGGAATTGAAATCCGCGCTCGACAGTTTTCTTACGGAACAGTATGAACGGTTTCCGCGCGAAGACCTGCTGAAAATCGACCTGCACTGCCACGATTGTAACAGCGATGAGCCTGATGAATTGTTGGGTCGCATCCTGAATGTTCCTGAAACATGGATACCCACTCAAAGAGTTGTGGAGGAGTTGAAATTAAACGGTTGCGATGCCTTGACCATTACCAACCACAACAATGCCCGCTCGTGTTACGCCTTACAGGAAAAGGGCGTGGATGCACTTACCGCTGCCGAGTTCAGTTGCTTTGTGCCCGATTTCAACATCGGCATCCATGTGTTGACGTATGGATTTACGCCCGAACAGGAAAAAGAGTTGGAAAACCTTCGCAAAAACATTTATTATTTTCAGGAATATGCCTGCGCCAACGATATCCCAACGATATGGGCGCACCCGCTTTATCATTACGCATCGGACAAAATGCCGCCCATGGATTTTTTCGACAAGATGCTCCTG
>JAIRJR010000060.1 GCA_031260575.1 Tannerella sp. | reverse complement strand
GTTGCTGAACAATTTGTTTTTACGGGCGAGAAAATAGCCGATAAAAGCCATAATCATTGCCAGTATCGGCATCAACAGGTAGGAGGTAAGGAGGGTAGTGACTGCGCTGCTCATGGTTTATCCCGGTTTGAATTTGAAATAAATACTCGATAATAAAACGTTTCCGGCGAACGTTTTTTCAGTGACGACAACAAACGTTCTTCCATGTCCTGATGGTTTGAAACACCCCTGTCGGCATCTTTATTCAACGTAATGTGTACATCAATTGACCGTATCAACCCTTCTTTCGGACGGGGACTGACAAGAATGCCTTTTGTGACTTTTGCAGATGTAATCCTGTCTCGGAAACGGGCATAGCAAAAATTCATTATGTCCTCATCTGTAACAATATGGTCTCTGCCGGTCAGCGAATATTTGTACATATCGGGCGTATGGTTGCGACGCTGTTTGCCCCCATAACTTTGTGTCAACGTAATCAACGATTTTGCATCCATCTGACTGCCATCGAATTCAAGCATGGGAGTGCCCGATTTGATGCCGTTGGCAACTTCACAGTTGGTCACCCAGTAATCCACATAAATGTGCTCGCCTACATCATTTGAATCAATAACCAGGTAAGAAGTTATGTCCCTATCGGTTTTGATTTTGCTTAAATGTAATTCGGTTTTAACCAATTCGGCGTCAAGTCTTTTGACTAATTCATCGACAAATCCTTTCCCATACATCGAAAACGATGTGTTTTCTTCGCGCAAAAGGTCGGTCAGGTTGTAAAGAAACTCTCGTGCATTTCTTGCATCAAACCGTTCCGCGCCTCCGCGTTTGAGAATATACGTTCCATACCCGCTCTCATTTTCATCATTTCGATGTGGCAAAGGAATGTATTTGCGGCTTTTGGAATCCGAAACCTGTTCAACCGAAAGGAAATATTCATTTTCCTCTGTTTCAAAACGAAACACCGAAACAAACGGATTGGTTCGGGACAGCCTTGAATAGAATTTCCGGTTGATAATGGGAAAAGCATTGATGGAAACAAAAAAATCGCTCAAAACATAGTCTTCAAAACCGGGCGGGAGTGTTATTTTTAACCACAACAACGGTCGAGGTTTAGTTTCTGATTCCACTTCCGGAAATAAACCGGTCAATTCTTCGGGCAATATCCGGTAAGCATCCATATGATTGACTATTTCGTCCCTTACGGTTATAAAACGGTGACTGTAATTATCTAATACGCTTTCTTCCGAAAGGTTTACGGGATCGTAGTCATAAAGCGGAAAACGGTTTTCATGGGTTGCCGATGCTTTTTGAATACCCGGACGGGTGGACAACCCCCGGCCATCCTGTTCCCACCGGCTATATGGCAATAGTTTCAACAGTTCATTTCTTTTTTCAATGGCTGGCAAATCAAAATAGAAAGATAGATTTTGAATACGCCCGATGGACGGATGGATATGCAGCCCTATCCAAAGGCTGTCGGTGAATTTTGATGATCGCTTTCTGCTCCTTACGTGCATCTCTTTCGCGCTTTGATTATCCATTCGGAAGAATTGTCCCGCGCATATCAGGGCATGTACATCTCCGTTTATCAGGTCGAAATCGCCGGCAGGTGAAAAATGAAAGATACGGGCATCTTTTGTTTTATATTGAAAAACAGAGGATTTGCATATGACAATCTGTTCTTCAGCCGGTTTTGCATGAAGTATCGCATGGGCGGGGCGAACCGTCAGGAATGTGTCCGGGGTTAATGTGCCTGCAAGGCGTTCAAGCAGGCGGGCTTCCAGATTATCAAGTTCGTTGGATAATTTGTTGATTTCACCGGCAAGTGATTCCACCATCAGCTTTAAGACCGGATCAAAATTGTCAATGTCGCGAACACCCCAAATCGCAGCGGCTCTTTTGTACATGCGGTTCTTGATAACCTCTTTGTAATATTTGGTTTGGTCGTTCATGGCTAATTGGATGTTATAGGGCCTAAGTAAAGTGAATAACTGAAACGGCATTGTTTACCGGAACTGATGATTGTCGCATCAATTTTTATATCTACCCGTTTACGGATCGAAATGGCTCCCGATAATTCATGCTGATTCTTAACATCAAAAAAATGAACGGTTGTTTTCCGCTCGCATATTCTTGGCTCATACTTTCTGACAGCTTTGGAAATAAAAGACATAAACTCGTTCTCCCACCGCTTAACGGAAATAACATTCTCAAAGTCAAGAAACCAAATGTCGCAACCAAATCCGGGGTCATACTTGTGTTCGCCCGGACAGGTCGTAATAATCAGTTCCAGATTCTTATCAATGGATTGGGGTTCGTCGCATCGCGATAAATCGCCGGATTCAAACAGGCGGGTAAACAGCAGGGGCGTCTTGTAGAACTCCATATCTTTTAATTCGGGTTAAGGTAATATATCGCGGCTAATCCAGTAATATGTCTCTCCATTCGACACAAATACGCTTTTAGTTTGCCTGTAAAGGTAATTATCCAACGCTTCCCTTTTTTGCTTGAAGTAGAGGATTAACGAGTCTAATTCAACGTCTTTCATTGTTTTTTTTCGCTTTATATCGCGTATTGTATATCGGTTCACTATGTCTTCACCGGAGGGATTACCTGCAATTTCAAATTCCGCCCTCGCCAACGAATGGTATTTTAACTTGCATCGTTTGGTTGTTGATATTTTGTACGAGGCCTTCAACCTTGACAGAAAAGAAGTGTACAGATGTCGGCGTATATTTCGTGTGCTCAGATAAGACGGATCACCGTTTTTGTCATTGACCCGCTCATTTTGTGCCATATCTTCCACCCTTAAATTATCGTCGGGGCAATTACAGCGTTTAATCTTTGTCCGTTTCCCTTTGTATTTGTAATCAGGCTCGTAGCGTGTTAATTCTTCCAAAAAACCTCTGATCTCCTTCAATTCGCTTTCGGAAACCAACAGGTGATAGTCCAAATCAACATCCGTGCTGTCCAATAAAACGGTTGTACTCGGCATAAACCACGCAGGAAGGTCTCCCGGCATCCTGCGCAGCAGGTCACGGTTCAAGTGCCAAAGTGAATCCTTTCTGTTGTACGATGTCCATGAATCGGTAAACCGGTAATACCGGTCTCCAAACTCGTCAAATGCTCTATATAAATGGGCAATAACAGATTCGTTGTCCTGCCGGATTTCCGTAACTAACGTGTCGATGCCTTGTGTAAGCAGGTCTGTCTGCATATCTTCGCTTTTGGCCGGAAACAGTATCCAGCCCTGCGTCATGCTTCTTTCCTGATCAATCGAATAGACATTCCGGACGCTTTCCCTGTATCTGAGTTCCGGCTTGAACTGACTGGTGTATACAAGCCGCTCGCGTCGCAAGTCAACGTCATAATGTGTATAGCTTTCAATCAAATTTTCTATCTGAAGGACGAAGTTGTTATCCTCATTCGACAGTCTTTCGTTGTGCATCTGGTATCCCAAAACCCGTCCGTTAGCGATGGCTATCCGTTTGGCTAATAGACTGTCGGCTTTCTCGCTTGTGTAGCCCGACTCGCCGATAATAACCAGCAAATGCGTTTCGTCCGGATTAACTTCCATCATTTCGACTGCCTTGTAGAGGCCAGTCCATGCTTCATTGTTCGCAATGGGGTAATAATGGACAACACTGTCCATTTCTGCGGTCAGAAAATCCATTACCCCGGTAAAGTCTTCCGCCAAATCGTATGTTTTCATTCGGTGTAAAACAGAACGTTCCTCATCACGGTACGTCATTACAGCGCCGAATTTGTATTGAAAAACATCGTCTTCGCCGGCAAAAAACGGTTGCAGGTTTTGCATAACGCTCATCAACCGGGGATATTCTATAAGCACCCGCTCCCTGCCTTCGAAAACAAAGATGATGTTCATTTTCCTTAAATTTTCTTCAAGGTTAAGAAAGTCGTTGAACATAATCCTGTTTCCGTTCAGGTTGAGAACGAAATTGCGGTGTTTGTCTATTAATGGGGCCGGATAAGCGGTATTGAAAGAGATTGCAGCCGAATCTGTACGGTAAGAACGAACCGGAGCGTAACGAAACGCAGGGTTGTTCATTGAATAGTACCTTATATCGTGTACATCTTTGTCATTCATAACGAGCGTATCTTCATTTTGCCTGTCTAAAAAAACAGGCTTGTCTATGGAGGGTATCCATTGAAGGGATTCCGAATCGACAAAAAGACGTTGACCGATTTCCTTCACAACCGATGAAGAAATCCATCCCGGCGTTTCGCTTGCAGCCATCAACGGGTCTAATTGCATTTTTCGGGATACCAGTATTTTTTTGCCGTCGGTAGACGTTTTCAGGATATACAATATTTCATGTACAGGTATTTTTTCGTTGAAAATCGACATGTGTTCATCCCTGTAAGCAAGCACCGAGTCGGTGTCGAAAAAAAGTTGAGGATACTGAACGGCAAGGGTATCTGAAATCATCGCGACGGCTTTGTTTTTGAAGCCGGTTGCCATATCAAGACTGGATTGCTTGGTCAACAGCAGGTTCGACCGGCGCACCCATCCGTAAGATTCCGTTTTTTTCCTGTCTTTCATGATACGCGCCCTCGGATTGCCGCCAACAACTTCCGGATCGTACTTGACCAATTGAAGAAAATCACCTTTTTCACGAATGACGAAAAATGCCTCCATAAAAGACATTTGCTTCAATTTCACCTTTCCACCCGGATTCTGATACGTGTCATTGTTGTCGTGATCTGAAAATACAATCCACGTTTCTTTATTCAGATCACTCTTGGGCGCTCTTATATCAGAATAGCAATAGTTTAGAGAATATTCACGGGGAGTCCGTTTAAGTCTTGTTAATGGATATATCGACCCGCATGAGGTTAACAACAAAATAAATACCAATGCAAAACACAGGTATTTTCCTGCTTGAATTTCTATATATGGTCTTTTATTCAGATATTTAGACCGCATGATTCTTTTTTGAGTTTATAATATTGCTCCAAATATATTGTTTTTTTCGATTCTGCAAAACAATTCAATCATCAATTCTTGACTGCATTACCTTAAAGGTTTTTAAAAAGGGCGGATTGTTCTCATCGGGAAAAACAAATACTTCGATAATGGTCGTAACCCTGCGGTCGATTATTTTCAGGCCCTGGCAGTAGGAATAAAAATCATTCGTTTTTGTGTCGTTGACAGTGATGATTATATTGGGGTTACTTCCAAGGTATTTGGTAAGGATATGGTTGTAATTTGGATTGAAAGGCTTTCCGTCAACAATTGCCTGGAGTTTCTCGCGAATGTCGTTGCCCATCCCGCTACGCACGTCGCTTTCATCTTCCTGGTATTTTGGGAGAACCGTAATTTCGTGCCTGACAGGATATTTTGTATCTTCTGTCATCAGCTCAATTTCGTACCTGCCGGGGCGTTCGTAGGCGTAAATTGTCACCTGGTCCCGCGAATCGGTTCTGCGTGTTTCGCCGAACGACCATCTCCATTCGCGTGCATATCCCACACCCTTGAAGACAACAAATTCTTCCTGCATCACAACACTGGGAGCGAGGATGCGGATCAGGGAATCACTCTCAAATTTTACGGGCGGCCTGACATTGACCATAAAACTCTTTTGAATGTCATTGTCAACCGTCAGCCTGACGCGATAAGAACCGGCCTCAGTGTATATGTGACTGCCAAATTTTCTGTTGGACGTTTCGCCGTTGCCAAACTCCCACAACCATTCGGAGGCCAGGAAGCTGCTGTCGGAATAATGAATCGTTTCGCCGAGGTAAATCTCCAGCGGGGATACAAGCGCCGCTGGCTCGCCCTTGTTCAACAGGAAGCGGATGATAAGGGCGGTTGTGATACACACAAACGCCGTTACCACAATGATATACAGTTTCGTATTGCTTATTTTTTTCATACTTTTACAGTTTGGTGGTTACTCGCCATTTTCCGGATTATCGCCTCATTCTTGCAAAATCATCTTTTTTATTCTCAAGTCCCAATTCACATTCTTCGAGGTTCTTTGTAAATGTCTCAATGTTGTTGTTGAGCGTCCAGAGCGTCCGTTTTTCGGCATACCACATATAATAAAAGTCGGCGATATGCAGGAATGACCTGTACCGGGTATCTATTGCATTTCTATCGTACATGCCTTTCAGGTCGTTAAGCAGGAACTTGATATTGTCTTCCTCATAAACAGCGTGTACGCCGGGATTATGTTCATTTATCTTATTGTAAAGCAAATCAATGGTTGCAGCATATTGTTTCTGGTCGTACCGGTATTCGTTGATTCGTTTCATTTTGGCGACAAAATAATCTTTCCGGTCAATCGAACCGTAATTTGAATTGTACAGGAAAATTGCAAGGCAACAGGCGGCAGTAATCGAAACAAAAAGGATAAGGACGTATGCAAACCCCATTACCTTTTCTTTTTGTGTCATCGTAGTATCTTTGTTCATGGCCGTAAAGTTATTTTTGATTCATACATTTGATAGTCAGTACACATTCCTGTTAAACAGGCGTCGCATCATGTCCCGGTTGTTGTTAATACAACGCGTATATTCATTCCGCAAAACGTCAAGTTTGAGTTCCGCCGTCCTGATAGAGTCCTTCAACTTGAAGAAATCCTCCATATTTGTCGTTAAGCGTTTGTATATTAAACAGTCATCGCTATTCATATTCTCAAGGCTTTTCTGAAACCGGAGGCTTCTCAGGCTGAGAGAATTTAGCATAAGCGGGTGATTAATATGCAAATTATCCGGATCGACAAGCGTAGAGTAGTGGTAAATCGAATCAATACGTTCCGTCAGGATAACCTGCGTCATGTGGAGCTGGTCATAAACCGCCGATTTGGCAAGTATCTGGCGCATTTCCATGACAGATGCTTTCATTAATGAAGCATACATGCAGACTGCAAGCGCCACCGAGCATAGCAGGTAGGCCGAAAATTGAAAAATCGCCTTTAGTACTTCCTTGTTGTTTTTCGCATTCATAATTGTATTTAAGCTAAATAGTTACTTTTTATGCTTCGAAAATACTGATTATTTTTGTCATAGCCAAACAATTCAAACTATTTTTGTATTTTTTTAAAGAAAACCCCTGAAAATGGCATACGGCCTATCAGCAGTTAAAATGCTTATAGTAAGGAATGAACTATCGAAAACAACTGCTTTTAAAAATGATTTCTCATTTTTTAAAAATTTATTCAGATACGCCAAATCCGCCACATTATTCTCATTTAAAGCATATACCCGGATTAAAAGTAATTTTAATTCGTAACAAATCCTTAAAATCATATCGTTTGTATTTTTTAAATCTCAATACTTTAAATTACCTATTTTAAACATTACATTATCAGCTAATTATTATTTTGTGTTAAAATCGGATAATTTATAATAATTAGAATGTGTTTTGCTTACCTCTTTATAAAAGAAAACTATTCCATTTTCAATCTTGTCTAAAAATATTACTGATTCCCATTTTCTTATTGTATCAATTTTAAATGAGCCAAGATTGATACGAGCCAGTTTGAATCTCCAAAAAAACATCTTTTTCATATAAATTGGGATATACACGTTTTTTTTATCAAGGAGGACAGGTCCTCCAAAATAATGTTGAGGAATAAAATTCCCATTGATACTAATATTTCCTACAACCGGACCTCCCTGACCGATTTCAAATGTATTGCAGTAAATAATTTCAATATTGTCTGCTTTTATTTCAGTCGAAAAGTCAATTGGAGTATCGAATTTACGTATAGTATAACAATCATTTTTTTTCATCGTACTATAATTTGTGTAGATTGATTTCTTAGTCCGGGCGTACAAACAAGAAGAAATGGACGCCGGCAACGTATTTCACTTCTTCACCGGGCTGTAAATTATCTTGTAGATAGTCCATATAAGTATTATTTTTTTGCAAAAATATAAACAATATTCTAATCTGCAAATGATTTTATCAAAATACGAGAAGGTTATTCCCATTAACAAATATCATTTTTTCCGTTGAACAACAGGGGCATTCATACACAAGAGTTGTGTGTAGGATTATCCAACAGTGAATGAACGCAGTAAAGTTATGTTGCAAATTAAAAAGCGGTTAGGAGAATTTTTCCTAACCGCTTGATTTTTTGGTGGTCCCAACTGGGCTTGAACCAGTGACCCCCTGATTATGAGTC
>JAIRJR010000424.1 GCA_031260575.1 Tannerella sp. | reverse complement strand
AATCTGATTCCGGGGGGTACTTTCCGTTTGCGAATCCCAACTTTACCTTCAACGAATTTAGATCGAACTTAGTTGTCAGATGGGAATACCATCCCGGTTCTACACTCTTTTTTGTTTGGGGACATTCCATGTCGAACCGAGCCGGAAATTACCTGCCGGGATGGGGCGAAAATATTGATCAAATGTTTGGCCTTCCTTCGACGAATGTGTTTATGGTTAAGTTGAATTATTGGCTTAATTTATAACAACTACCGTCCGATACCGTAATAGAAAAATCCGGATTCCTTCATTTCGACCGGATTGTAAATATTCCTGCCATCGATAATCAACGGGTGTTTCATGCACTTTTTGATCACAGACCATGCCGGCAACCTGAACTCCTTCCATTCCGTAACAATCAGTAATGCTTCAACATCATCCACAGCGCCATAGATATCGTTGGCATAGTGAATCCCATTGCCGATACGCTGTTTGGCTTCAGGAATGGCAACCGGATCGTAGACACTCACGCTACAACCTGCACTCAATAATAAGTCAATTAAAACAAGTGAGGGTGCTTCACGCATATCATCGGTTTCGGGTTTGAAGGCTAACCCCCAGATTCCGATCTTTCTCCCGGCTAAATGGTTGTGATAATATGTTTGGAGTTTTCGGAACAATATCTCTTTCTGTTCCTTATTGACTTCTTCCACTGCCTGTAATATCCGCAAGGGTTGATTATAATGATCGGCAGTCTTTATCAAGGCTTTCACATCTTTTGGAAAACAAGACCCTCCATATCCGCAACCGGCATATAAAAAACTCCCTCCAATCCGGGGGTCGGAACCTATTCCTATTCTTACCATATGGATGTCAGCGCCTACAATTTCACAGAGGTTAGCCATCTCATTCATGAAACTGATGCGTGTGGCCAACATCGCATTCGCCGCATATTTTGTCATTTCGGCCGAAGATACATCCATATAAATAATGCGAAAATTATTCAACATAAACGGATGATAAAGTTTTCCCATGATCTTTTTGGCTCGATCGGTCTCAACACCCACAACAATCCGGTCGGGATGCATACAATCCTTGATTGCTGCGCCTTCTTTTAGAAATTCGGGATTGGAAGCAATATCAAAATCGATGGAAACACCCCGTTTCACCTGTTCGTCAATAATAGCTTGTTTGATTTTTTGCGCCGATCCCACCGGTACCGTACTTTTTGTCACGATTAAAAGGTATTTATTCATGACCTGCCCGATGGTTCTCGCTACATCCAATACATATTGCATATCCGCACTTCCATCTTCATTGGAAGGAGTCCCAACAGCAGAAAACAAAACATCCACCTCATTTACGATGGCACGAAGGTCTGTTTCGAAATGTAATCGCCCCACTTCATAATTTCGCACGACCATTTCTTCCAACCCGGGTTCATAGATGGGAATGATCCCTTTTTTTAAGTTTTCGATTTTTTGTCTGTCGATATCAACACAAAAAACTTCTGTCCCCATTTCGGCAAAACAGGTTCCTGTAACCAATCCGACATATCCGGTACCAACGATTGCAATCTTCATATTTTTGATTTTTTCGGAATTTGAGGACAAAAGTAGGGGTTTTTTTTTCAAAACCATGCTTCATTTATCATTTTAACGCGATATTATCATTTTTTTTTGTATCTTTGCAGCCCCTAAGAAACAGAGAAGTAAGAAGAATGAAACAGAACATGATCAATAAATACTTTTATTACTTGTATGTATTCACGCTGTGTTTTGGAGTTTTGCTATACAATACAACAGGTTTTAAAAGCTTAGACATCATTACAAGCATCGGCTTGGTGGTATTATACTGCATTTACTTGATCACCACAAAAAACAGAAACTTTAACATGTGGTTTCTTGTTGTCATTTTTATTTTCCTGTTTTATCTTAATTATTCCTTTTACATCGCAAATAATTCGTGGAATGCCATTACCACTGATTTCCTGACCCAGTTGAGGCCTTATCTCGCTTTTTTCATCGTTTGGCAAATGACGCCGTCATTCACTGAAAAGCAAAAAGCGATGCTTAAAAGAATATGTTTTTATATTTGGTTGTTTTTTATTCCAATTGGTTTACTGGCAACAGTAAATCCGTCATTTTTAAGTATAATGATGGATCAACCCTCGAATTTTACAGCTTGTATCACTTGCTTGGCAGTAGTTTATTTATATTGTGGCAACTTTGCCATCAAAGACAAGCTTACATTCGTTTTCATGCTTGCTTCCGGTTTGATTGCCGTTCATTCCCAATTTTATATCTTCTTCCTCCTCGTATGTGCATTGATCATGTATTTTCATCATGCTGATGTTTTAAAAAGCAACCTGAAAACAGGTTTAGCCTTAACGGTTGTTGTGGGTGTTATCGGGTATTTTTCAAGATATGAAATCATTAATTATATCATCCCCGCCGGAGTTACCGGAGGTGGATTTGCAAGCCTTGCAACCTATGCTACCTCTGAATTCATTGCACAACTGAATAATTATTCTTTTAATCCGGTGAATAGCTTCATCAACAACGATTGGTTATCCGGGCCTGCCTCTTACTATCCGATTTTGGCACAGCTTGGGATCGTCGGTATCCTACTGTACTTGTCGTTTTGGGGATATGTGATCGCCACAGCCATGATTCAATTCAAACAAAATGGCAACATACAACCCTTTATTATCATTTTAATTCTTGCCGTCTTTATTTTTCTTGAGAATGTGAGCGATTCATTTTTTACCAGTAACAAAGGTTATTTTATGATGATGTTTATCGGATTGGTTTTAGCCAAACCGGAAGAAACAAATCACGCAACCCTTTTTACAGATAAAAACACGCTCAAGAAAAAGAAATTCGCAGCCCGGCAAGCGCTTTGGATATTCAGGAGAAAAAGTACCGGATTTTTGGACAATAAGAATTCAATTCAAGAAATCCCCTACATCGTTCCATCCGTTCCGATTACAAAAAATGAACCACTATTAGAAACCCAATTGGAAATTCAACCTATCAATGATGCCTATGCATTGTTCAATATGGAAGATCATGAAGAAGATGAAAGTCCGGATGATGATTTTGATGCCTTTGAGGATGAAGATGAGGATGGGTTTGAGATAGAGGATATGATTGATGTGGAAGATGTTACGGATGAGGTTACGGTTGAGGTTGTCGAAGAAGTTGTGGAAGAGGTTATAGATGAAGCCATAGAAAAGGTAGTAGAAGAAACTCATACGGAAGAGATATTGGAAGAAATTGAGGAGGAAATTGAGGAAGAAGACTACGACGATCCATGCGAACAAGAAATTGAAAATAATATGAATCATGATATAGAATCTGAGATTGAACCGGAAAACACCGGTTTGGAGCTTATTAAGGAGGATATAGTTGAAGCAGATCGCGTGAATGAGAACATGATGTTTTTTCATGCCATACCCTATAACTTCGTGCCATCCGACAGTTCTTTGCATCAAAAAAACATCTTCATTACGGAAGATAACCGTGGCGATGATTTCTCGGAAGATTCATTTAATTACATGATCTAAGAAACCGATTGAGTATCAAAACATCAATTAACTTGCAACACACCTCCAACGTTTTGTATTATTTATAGCAATGATGAACAAATTATTATGTTTGATGCCAATTAGCCTGATACTGATTGTCGGGTTATTTGCAGGATGTAGTAAAAATCTTCCGGTTGATGAGGAAAAAAAACTTGAAGATTACGAAATAAATAAGGAAGATAGTTTCAGACGGTTTATGCCGGTTATGTACGATCCTTCGGAAGGGAAACAGGCAGAATTGTTTAAGATTGTACATATTTCTGATGCACACGTATCTTCGTGGT
The DNA here is from genome assembly GCA_031260575.1 of Tannerella sp. Lineage (GTDB taxonomy): Bacteria > Bacteroidota > Bacteroidia > Bacteroidales > Tannerellaceae > Tannerella. The sequence goes on along the minus strand of JAIRJR010000424.1, from coordinate 3,655 downwards.
CTAATGGTAATAATGTTCAAAATCCATCTAATATAAAAGAAGCAGTTCGATTCGCTAACGATCCGGTTGTCAAAATAAATGCAATGGTAGCGACCGGTGATCATATTAGTAATCATGATAAAACTTCGCGAGAAACAGCAATTAACTTTTTGAATATTTTCACGGACACATTCTATCAGAACAATGATATACCCACATTTACAGCCACAGGAAATCATGATATAAATATGATTAACCCTGATTTTGCAACGTATGCAATAAGCAAAATAGAATTAAATAACCTTCTGACATCCAAAATAAATTACAAAATCAATTCGCCCGGAGCGGAAAATTATTACTATGCTGATCTGGCAAATCCAAGGGGAGGTACAATTCGTATCATTGCTTTGGATGTAACCGATCAGGATAATTGGGTGTATAGCGCTCAACACAATGCGATTCTCTCACAAAAACAAATTGACTGGCTTTGCCATACAGCGCTGAAAAAGGATATGACTGAACTACACAGTGTGATTGTTCTCACGCATCACCCGCTACCACCCGATGATGAAGAATCTTTTAAAAAAATTATTTATAGCTACTATTTATATAATTGGAATATGATTCCGGATATTATAGAAGCCTTCCGAACCAAACAGGATCTGATCAAAAAATACCGTAATAAACTGCTTGTATCCGACAGTGTTTCTGTCAATGTATCTTTCAACAATTCACCCGGCGAATTTATATGTTACTTGGGAGGGCATTTACATACGTATCTTCATTATGAAGTGAAAAGTTCATCAACAATCAGTTCAATATTACCCAAACAACTTATGTTTATTGCAAACAATATGTCTGCCTCCGAGAAAAGCGAAACAACCCATATCGAACGCAGCCCCACCGGTTTACAAAATAACACATTCAACCTGTATGCAATTGATACAAAAAGGAAAATTATCTATGTGACTTTTTTCGGTGCGACAAGTTTTTACTATCCGAATGTTTTGACATTTAACTATTTGTAATAAAATCCCCGAAAATACGTTAGCGTAATTAAGAAAAAACGATATAAAGGGAATAATCATTCATGCAGGAGTTTATAAATAAAAAGATACTACTCGTTAATAAATTTTATTACAATCGGGGTGGGGATTGTGTAGCCATGTTAAATACCGAACAACTGCTTAAAGCCAAAGGGCATGAAGTCGCAGTGTTTAGCATGAAATACGCCCGGAATATTCCTTCGGAATGGGAAGACTATTTTCCGGATGAAGTCAATTTTTCTGCCCGTGATTTATCGGGTATAATAAAGGCAGCCTCCCGTCTATTCAGCCCGAAAGATGTTGCGATCCAATTCAAATCCCTCTTGAATGTTTTCCGGCCCGACATTGTCCATTTACACAATATCCATTCTTATCTATCCCCCATCGTTGCATCCATCGCCCATCAAAAGGGCATCCGCGTCGTATGGACAATGCACGACTACAAATTGATTTGCCCGGCATATTCATGTCTGAACAATGGTTTGGTCTGTGAGCGTTGCTTCAAAAATAAACACCGGGTGTTCATTCATAAATGCATGAAGAACAGTTATCCGGCAAGTCTGCTCGGTTGGATGGAAGCCGTATATTGGAATAAAAAAAAGCTGATCAAATTCACGCACCGTTTTATCAGCCCGAGCAGATTTCTTAAAACTAAAATGATTGAAGCCGGTTTCCCCGACAATATGATTGAGGTACTGCCAAACTTCATACCTTCAAAAAAAATCCCGTCTTCTACCAAAAAAGATTATTATTGTTACGTCGGGCGGATCTCCGGAGAAAAAGGGATTGACACACTGCTCAATGCTGCTTCGCAACTACCCTATCCTCTGAAAATCATAGGCGATGGTCCGTTATTGAATACATTCCGCCGTGTTTTCAATCACGAAAACATCGATTTTATGGGCTATTTGCCGCAAGATCGGGTTTACGAAATCACAAAAGAAGCAAGGTGCGTGGTAATGCCCTCTGTTTGGTATGAAAACAATCCTTTAAGCGCGATTGAAGCGCTAAGCATAGGTACCCCTGTGCTTGGATCAAGGATCGGAGGTATCCCTGAATTAATAGATGAAGGCTTCAATGGCTTTCTTTGTACCCCCAAAAACACATCCGAACTACAAGAAAAAATAGAATTATGTTTTAACCATTTTCACAAACAATACAATTTTGCAAAAATAGCGGAGCAGGCGCAAAATAAATTCGATTCGGAATCGTTTTATAAAAAACTGTTAAACATTTATGACTGTTAGCCCCTGCAAACCTACTGATATGTGTATTATTTTGACGTACCGCTGTCCGATGCACTGTCAAATGTGCAATATTTGGGACAACCCGACGGAATGCTCAAAAGAAATTTCGGTTGAAGAGATAAAACGCCTCCCCGCTGTGAGATTTATCAATCTAACAGGAGGCGAACCTTTTTTACGCGATGACCTGGAAGAAATCGTTAAAGTTTGTTTTACGAAAGCGCCACGCATCGTGATTTCCACTTCGGGTTGGTTGGAAGAACGGGTGATTGAGATCGCTAAAAAATTCCCGAAGATAGGCATACGTATCAGCATTGAAGGCTTATCCTGTAAAAACGATGCATTGAGAGGACAGCAAGGCGGATTCGACAAAGGGTTGCGTACATTGCTGACCCTTAAAGATATGGGACTGAAAGATATAGGATTTGGCTGTACGGTGTCAAATAATAATTCAGCCGATATGCTTTCGTTATATAAGTTAAGTCGAGCTTTAAATCTGGAGTTTGCAACAGCCGCCTTCAATAATTCTTACTATTTTCATAAAACGGACAATGAAATCACCAACAAAGCGGAGGTATGCGCCGACTTTGAAAAACTGATTCATATGCAATTGAAGGAGCCTCGCCCGAAATCATGGTTTCGCGCCTTTTTCAATATGGGTCTCATCAATTACATTGAAGGGAAAAAGCGTATGTTGCCATGTGAAGCAGGAATGGTTAACTTTTTTGTCGAGCCTTACGGCGATATTTACCCTTGTAACGGTCTCGAAGAACAATATTGGAAAGAACGCATGGGAAATATTCGGGAAACACCCGATTTTACAAAGTTATGGAATAGCAAACAAGCCCATTTAGTACGCGAAAAAGTACGGACATGTCCTAAAAACTGCTGGATGATGGGCACTGCCGCTCCTGTTACAAAAAAATACATCCAATATCCGTTACGGTGGGTGCTTAAAAACAAATGGCGAAGTTTGACAGGTAAACCGGCTTGCATCGATAAGCGACCTTTTAAAGATAGTAATGAATGAATGATAAGTAATGGTTGATTCTCAATTCTCAACTTGCAAGATTGTTGTTACCGGCACTCGCGGAATACCCGATATTCAAGGGGGGATAGAAACCCATTGCGAGGAACTGTATCCCCGGATTTCCAAAAAAGGGTTTGATATAACCATTATTCGCCGGAAAAACCATGTAAGAGATAATCTTAATGATTATCATGGAGTTACGCTTTATACTATTCCCAATTTCCGAAAAAAATCATTCGAAACGATCATCCATACTTTTTGTGCAATTTGGATGGCAAAATGGAAATTAAAAGCTAAAATCATTCACATTCACGCCATTGGTCCGGCTATTCTTACTCCTTTCGCCCGTTTGCTTG